>NZ_JBHWZO010000058.1:0-27298 GCF_042728455.1 Promicromonospora sp. NPDC060204 | reverse complement strand
GGCCTGACAGGCGTCAGAGCCGCAGATACCCCGCACTCAGCGGTTCAGGCGGTGTGGTTCAGGTGGTCACTTGACGTCGACGACGTCCACCACGAAGACGAGGGTGTCGCCGCCGCCGATGCCGGCCTGCGGCACGCCGCGCGCGCCGTAGCCGTGCTCCGGCGGGATCGAGAGCAGCAGGCGCGAGCCGACGTTCTGGCCGACCATGCCCTTGTCCCAGCCACCGATGACGGCGCCGACGCCGATCGGGAAGTCGATCGTGGTGCCGCGGTCGTAGGAGTTGTCGAAGACGTGGCCGCCCCAGGTCTGGCCCAGGTAGTTCACCACGATGGTGCGCCCGGACTCGACGACCGGCCCGTTGCCCTCGGCGAGCACCTGCACCTGCAGGCCGGCGGGTGCGCCACCCTCGGGGAAGGTCAGCTCCGGCTTGTCGCCGAAGGACCCGGAGGCGGTAGGAAGCGTGGTCACGAGGATTGCCTCTCGCTCGGAATGACGCCGGTCGCCCGGCGTCGGGTACCTGCCCACCCTATGCGGCCACCACCGCTGCCCGCGAAGCGACGGCGGCCCGGCGCAGCGCCTCCAGCGCGGCGATCGCGGGCGGGGTGTGCGCGACGGCGTCCTGCAGCACCGCGTAGATCGAACGCACCGGGGCGGGCCGCACCACGGGCACGGACACGGTGCCGGCCGGGAGCTGGACGGCGCCGAGCTCGGGCAGCACGGTCATGCCGATCCCGGCCTCGACGAACGCGACGGCCGTCGGGTAGTCGTGCGCCTCGACGTGGAACGTGGGGCTGAACCCGGCGGCCGTGCACGCCTCCAGCAGGTTGCGGCGGCACCAGCCGCGCGCGAAGTCGTTGTCGACCCACGACTCGTCGGCCAGCTCGGCGAGCTCGATCTCGTCCCGGCCGGCGAGCCGGTGGTCACGCGGCAGCACGGCGACGTACGGGTCGTCGAGCAGGTGGTGCGCGGTGAACCCGCTGCCGGCGTCGAACCCCGTCTGGGCGACGGCCACCTGCAGGTCGGCCCGGTCCTCGGTCTTGTCCGGGATGTGCTCGGCGAGCTCCAGGTCCAGGCGGACGCCGGGAAAGTCCGTGGTGATCACCCGGACGACGTCGGGCAGCCAGGCCGAGCCCACGGACGCGAAGTAGGCGATCGAGAGCGAGCCGGTCCGGCCTGCGCGCAGGTCGGCGACCATGGACTCGGCCTCGCCGAGGCGTTCGAGCACGCCGTCCGCCTGCGCGGCCAGGGCCCGCCCGGCGGCGGTGGGGCGGATGCCCCGGCCGTGCCGCGCCAGCAGCTTAAGGCCGGTCTCGCGCTGGAGCGCGGAGACGTGCTGGCTGACGGCCGACGGGGTGTAGCCGAGGTTCGCCGCCGCGGCGCCGATGGATCCGGACGCGACGACGGAGCGGAAGACGCGGAGGCGGTGGACGTCGAGCATGCGCACCACTGTACAGCCGCACTGAATTCAGATGAAGGAACAATCGCTGGTGCTTCACAGTGGTTTGGGGCCAGGATCGCACCATGACCAACACCACGGCCGATAACCGCCAGACGCCGCCGCTCGCGCCGGGCAGTGTTGCGGCCATGAGCACCGCCACCGTCCAGGACGTCCCCAGCGCGCCGCCGGCCACGCACCGCCTCCTGGTCCCGGCCGCCGCCGCGGTCACCGTGGTGCTGTGGGGCTCGGCGTTCATCGGCATCCGGTCCGCCGGCTTCGACTACTCGCCGGGCGCCCTCGCCCTGGGCCGCATCCTCGTGGGCACCCTCGCGCTCACGGTGATCGCCGGGCTGGCCGGCAAGCTGCGGCTGCCCCGGGGCCGGACCCTGGTGGGCGTCGCCGTCTGGGGCGTGCTCTGGTTCGGGCTGTACAACCTCGCCCTGAACGCCGCGGAGCGCACGCTCGACGCCGGCACCGCCTCGCTCCTGGTCGGCCTCGCGCCCATCCTCATCGCGGTGTTCGCCGGGATCTCGCTGGGCGAGGGCTTCCCCGCGCGGCTCCTGGTGGGCATCGGCATCGCGTTCACGGGCGTCGCCGGCATCGCTCTGGCCACCTCGAGCGGGGCGTCCGACGTCGTCAGCGTGCTCCTCGGGCTGGCCGCCGCCGTCATCTACGCCGGGAGCACCATCCTCCAGAAGCGGCTGCTGCCCCAGGTCGACTCGCTGACCATGACCTGGCTGGGCTGCCTGGCCGGGACGATCGCCTGCCTGCCGTTCGCCCCGGTGCTCCTGCGTGAGCTCGCCGCGGCCCCGGCGCAGGCCACCCTGAGCGTGGTCTACCTGGGCGTGTTCCCCACCGCGATCGCGTTCGTCACCTGGGGATTCGCCCTGACCCGGACGACGGCGGGCCGCCTCGGCGCCGCGACCTACGCCGCCGCGCCGCTCGCGGTGCTGATGTCCTGGGCCCTGCTGGGCGAGGTCCCCACCCCGGTAGCGCTGGCAGGCGGCGCCCTGTGCCTCACGGGCGTCCTGGTAGCCACCCTCCGCCTCCGCTGAGTGCTGGGTATCTGCGGTTCGACAACGTTTCGCGACTACAAATACCCAGCACTCAACGAGGCGGGCAGGCGGCGGGTTACGGGAGGGCGGCGGCCTTGGCTTCCAAGACGCCGCGTTCCGCGGCGTTGCCGCAGAGTTCCGCCGCGCGGAGGTACTCGCCGCGGGCCTCCGCCGTGCGGCCGAGCCGCGACAGCAGCTCGCCCCGCACGCCGGGCAGGAGGTGCGACCCGGCCAGCACGCCCTGGTCGACCAGGCCGTCCACGACCCGCAGCCCCAGGTCGGGCCCGTGCGCCATCGCCACGGCCACGGCCCGGTTGAGGTCCACCACGGGCGACGGCGCGACGCGGCCCAGCGCCTCGTAGAGCAGCACGATCCGCGCCCAGTCGGTCTCCGGCACGGACGGGGCCACCGCGTGGCACTCGGCGATCCCGGCCTGCAGGGCGTAGCTGCCCATGCCCGCCGGGCCGACGCCCCGCCGGAGCGCCGCCCGGCCGCGGGTGATCGCCGCGCGGTCCCAGCGCCGCCGGTCCTGGTCCTCCAGGAGGATCGGCTCCCCCGAGGGCCCGGTCCGCGCCGGGAACCGGGCGGCGGTCAGCTCCAGCAGCGCGAGCAGGCCGAACGTCTCGGGCTCGGGGGCGAGCCGGGTCAGCACGCGGGTCAGGCGCACGGCCTCGCGCGCCAGGTCGTGCCGGATCCAGTCGTCGCCCGACGTCGCCGACGAGCCCTCCGTGAAGATCACGTACAGCACGTTCCGCACCGACGAGAGCCGGGCGACCCGGTCCTCGCCGTCGGGCACCTCGAACGGTACCTGCGCCGCCGCGATCGTCTTCTTGGCGCGCGTGATGCGCGCTTGGACCGTGGCGACGGGCACGAGGAACGCGCGGGCGATCTCCTCGCTGGTCAGACCGCCCACGACCCGCAGGGTCAGCGCGATCCGCGCCTCCCGGGACAGCACCGGGTGGCAGGAGACGAACATGAGGGCGAGCACGTCGTCGTCGATCCGCCCGGGGTCGAGCAGCGCCGGCTCGGCGCCCGGGTCGCCCGCACCGGCGCCGGCCCCGGGCGCCGTCGGGCCGCCCACCACCACCTCGCCCTCGGCCAGGCCGTGCGCGAGGGCGGCGTACCGCTCGTCCCGCCCGGCCCGACGCCGGTAGGCGTCGATCGCCCGGCGCCGGGCCGTCGCGATGAGCCACGCCGCGGGGTCGCGCGGCGTGCCGTCGCGCGGCCAGGAGACGAGCGCCGCGGCGAGCGCCTCCTGGGCCACGTCCTCGGCGAGCTCGAAGTCGCGGGTGTAGCGGGTGAGCGCGCCGACGATGCGCGCGGACTCGATCCGCCAGACCGCCTCGACGGCCCGTCGTGCGGCGTCGTCGTCCATCTCCCCGCCCTTCCTGCCGCTGCCCTGCCGGTCCCGGCTCAGAGCTGGCCGGTGGACTCGCGCCAGGCCCGCTCGTTCTGGATGTGCTCGTTGTCCTGCGGGAACTGGTCGAGCTCGGTGACCTTGCGGATCTCCGCCTTGCTGCCGGGCCCGGCGAGCGGCGCGCGCTTGGCCCACTCGACGGCCTCCTCCTTCGAGGCGACCTCCAGGATCCAGAAGCCGTTGAACAGCTCCTTGGTCTCGCCGTACGGCCCGTCGGTCACGACGGGCGTCTCGGTGGAGTAGTCGACGACGACGGAGTCGGCGGCATCCTCGAGGCCCTCGCCGGCCACGAGCACGCCGGCCTTGATCATCTCCTCGTTGAACGCGCCCATGTCGTTGATGATCTTCTGGAAGTCCATGTTCTGGTAGGCGGTCACCGTCTCGTCGGTCGCTCGCATGATCAGCATGTACTTCGCCATGGTTTCTTCTCCTCCGTAGTTTTCCGGTCCCTGGTGGGACCTTCTCATCCACAGGTCGAACGGGAAACAGGTGGATCGACACGACCCGGGAATCAGTTTCGTGGAGCATGCGGACAGGTTCCGCGCGTCACACAGATCCGGCTTGCCAGGCGCGCGGAACGTGCGGAACCCTTGATACTCATGACGCTCGAATCGATTGAAGCGCAGGGGCCCGACGCCCCTGCCGCCGGTACGTCCTCCCGGCGCGGCAAGAAGCCGACGCCCGCCAGCCCGACACCGGTGAAAACGCACAGATCGAGCGACGCCCCGTCCCCGCAGGCCTGGGACGGACGCAGCAAGTTCCCGCACATCGGCGAGTACGGGTTCCTGTCGGACTGTGAGGCCAACGCGCTGATCGCGCCGTCGGGCAGCGTGGAGTGGATGTGTATCCCCCGCCCCGACTCGCCCAGCATCTTCGCCAAGATCCTCGACCGCGGAGCCGGCCACTTCCGCGTGGGCCCGCACGGCGTGCGCGTGCCCAGCGCGCGCCGCTACCTGCCCGGCACGCTCATCCTCGAGACCACGTGGCAGACGGAGACCGGCTGGCTCGTGGTGCGCGACGCCATGCTGATGGGGCCGTGGCACGACCTCGAGTCGCGGTCCGGGACGCACCGCCGCACGCCCACGGACGACGACGCCGAGCACATCCTGCTGCGCACCATCAAGTGCGTGTCGGGCACGGTCGAGGTCGAGGTCGAGTGCGAGCCGCGCCCCGACTACGCGCGGTCCGAGGTGGACTGGGAGTACGAGAACAGCGGGTACTCCGCGGTCGTGGCCCGGATCGGCGACTCGACCCCGGACGTGCACCTGCGGTCCAGCCTGCGGTTCGGCCTGGAGGGCAAGCGGGCGACGGCGCGCACGCGGATGTCGCAGGGCGACGAGCACTTCGTGGCGATGTCCTGGGGCTCGCAGGACCCGCCGACCAGCTACAAGGAAGCCCTCGACGCGATGTGGCGCACCGAGCGGTACTGGCGCGACTGGATCACGCAGGGCACGTTCCCGGACCACCCGTGGCGCGTCTACCTGCAGCGCTCGGCGCTCACCCTGAAGGGGCTGACCTACTCCCCCACCGGCGCGCTGATCGCTGCGGCGACGACGTCGCTGCCCGAGACGCCGGGCGGTGAGCGCAACTGGGACTACCGGTACGCGTGGATCCGCGACTCGACGTTCGCGCTGTGGGGCCTGTACACGCTGGGCCTGGAGCGCGAGGCCAACGACTTCTTCGCGTTCATCCAGGACGTCTGCCGCGACAACCGGCAGCTCCAGATCATGTACGGGGTGGGCGGCGAGGAGACGCTGGAGGAGTTCGAGCTGCCGCACCTGTCGGGCTACGAGGGCGCCCAGCCCGTCCGGATCGGCAACGCCGCGTACGACCAGCGCCAGCACGACGTGTGGGGTGCGGTGCTCGACTCCGTGTGGCTGCACGCCAAGTCGCGCGACCAGCTTCCCGAGTCCCTGTGGCCCATCCTCAAGCGCCAGGTCGAGGAGGCCATGAAGCACTGGCACGAGCCGGACCGGGGCATCTGGGAGGTGCGCGGCGAGCCGCAGCACTTCACCAGCTCCAAGCTCATGTGCTGGGTGGCGATGGACCGCGGCGCCAAGCTCGCCCGGCTGTACGACGAGCCCGACTACGCCAAGGCGTGGCAGAAGATCGCCGACGAGATCGCCGACGACATCTGCACCAAGGGCGTGGACGACCGCGGCGTCTTCACGCAGCGCTACGGCGACCCGGCGCTGGACGCGTCGCTGCTGCTCGTCCCGCTGCTGCGGTTCCTCCCGTCGGACGACGAGCGCGTGCGGGCGACCGTGCTGGCGATCGCGGACGAGCTCACCGAGGACGGCCTGGTGCTGCGGTACCGGACGGACGAGACCGACGACGGTCTGCGCGGCGAGGAGGGCTCCTTCACCATCTGCTCGTTCTGGCTGGTGTCCGCGCTGGTCGAGATCGGCGAGGTGGAGCGGGCCCGGGCGCTGTGCGAGCGGCTGCTCGGCTACGCGTCCTCGCTCGACCTGTACGCGGAGGAGATCGAGCCCGGCAGCGGCCGGCACCTGGGCAACTTCCCGCAGGCGTTCACGCACCTGGCCCTGATCAACGCCGTGATGCACGTGATCAAGGCCGAGACCGGCGAGGCCGAGAAGGGCTACTTCGGGGTGCCCCGGTCCATGTGATCCGTCGCGTCCCCCGCTGAGTGCGGGATCTTCGCCCTGTCTGCCCTGGTCGGCAGCGCGAAGATCCCGCACTCATCCTTTTTGCAGAGGGGTCTTGCGCCGTTTGGCTAATGGGCGTAGCTTTGCGGCTATGACAACCAGCCAGAGCAACCAGCTCTCCTTCCTCCGGCGGCCCGAGGGCAACATCGCCTACACCGACGCCGGGTCCGGTCCGCTCGTCGTCGCCATGCCCGGCATGGGCGACCTCCGGTCCACCTACGACGACCTCGCCCCCGCGCTCGTCGACGCCGGCTACCGCGTGGTCGTCGCGGACCTGCGCGGCCACGGCGACTCCGACACCACGTTCCGCACGCACGGTGACGACGCCACCGGCACGGACTTCATCGCGCTCGTCGAGCACCTCGGCGCCGGGCCGGCCGTGCTGCTCGGCAACTCGATGGCGTCGTCCGCCGCCGCCTGGGCGGCCGCCGAGCGTCCGGAGCTCGTGCGCGGGCTCGTCCTGCTCAGCCCGCTCCTGCGCCAGCCGGGCTCCCCGGCCATGCAGAAGGTGCTGCGCGGCGTCTACCGCGTGCTCCTCGCCCGGCCCTGGGGCGCCGCGTTCTGGGCCGCCTACTACTCGTCGATCAGCAAGGGCCGCCGCTCCGCCCGGCACGCCGAGCAGGTCGCGGAGGTCCGGCAGAGCCTGCGCGACCCGGCGCACCTGCGCTCGTTCCGCGAGCTCACCATGGTGCTCGACCACTCGGTCGTCGAGGCCCGGCTGTCCGAGGTCGCGGCGCCGTCGCTGGCCGTGGTCGGCGCGCTCGACCCCGACTTCACCGACCCGGCGAAGGAGCTCACCTGGATCACGGAGACGATCGGATCGCGCGGCGTCCTGGTCGACGAGGCCGGGCACTACCCGGCGCAGCAGGCGCCCGACGTCGTGGTGCCG
Source organism: Promicromonospora sp. NPDC060204 (assembly GCF_042728455.1). Classification (NCBI taxonomy): domain Bacteria; kingdom Bacillati; phylum Actinomycetota; class Actinomycetes; order Micrococcales; family Promicromonosporaceae; genus Promicromonospora; species Promicromonospora sp. NPDC060204. Next base: position 19,833 of record NZ_JBHWZO010000058.1, on the reverse strand, counting down.
GCCGTGCTCGACTTCCTCGCCGGGCTCCCGGGCCGGCCGGCCGACGGTGAGGCCGACGGCGCGAACGGCGCCGCGTCCGGCGGCGTGGGCGGCGGCCGGAATGCCTAGGGCGGGCCTGTCGCACGACGCCGTGGTGCGCCTGGCGCTGGAGGTGGTCGACGACGGCGGGGCGCGCGGGTTCGCGGACCTGACCCTCGCCAAGGTCGCCGCGAAGGCCGGCGTCGCGGCCCCCAGCCTCTACAAGCACGTCGGCTCGCTGGCCGACCTGCGCCGCGAGGTGGCCCTGATCGCCGTCCGGGAGGTCACGGCCGCCGCGACGTCGGCGACCGTCGGCCGGGCCGGGAGCGACGCCCTGCGCGCGCTCGCGACCGCGTGGCGCACCTACGCGCACGCCCACCCCGGCAGGTACGGGGCCACCCAGGTCGGACCCGACCCGGAGGACCCGGCGGACGCGAAGCTCCGCGAGGCGGCCGCCGAGAGCGTCCAGGTGGTCGGCGCCGTGCTGCACGGCTTCGGCCTGCCCGACGAGCGCCTGATCGATGCCATCCGCGCCGTCCGGGCGGGCTTCCACGGCTTCTTCGTGCTGGAGCTCGGGGGCGGCTTCCGGATGCGGGAGGACGTCGACCAGAGCTTCGCCGTGCTGCTCGACATGCTCGTCGTGGGCGTCACCGCGCTCGCCGCCTCGGACGCGGTGCCCGGCACCACTCCCGCACCATCCGACACCGTGCTGGACCACGACACCGCTGGGAGCCACCGATGAACACCGCTCAGGGCACCACCACCCGCTCGTCCGCCACGAGCCCTTCGACCGCCGGCCGCGCCGCGGCCCGCTCGACGACCGCACGCTGGACCGCCGTCGCCTTCGTGGCGGCGGGGCTCACCTTCTTGCTCTTCCCCGTGCTGCGCCCCTGGCCGGACGAGACCGTCGCGAGCGCCGACCTGGCCACCGCCTTCGCCTCCGACCGCTGGGTCGTGGCGCACCTGTGCGGCATCCTCGGCCTCGGCCTGATCGCGCCGGCGCTGCTCGGTCTGCGGACGCTGCTTGCTGGTGTTGGTACTGGTACTGGTGCCGGCGTCCCGGCCCCGCGGGCACCGGGCGTCCGGAGCGCGACCTGGGCGCTGATCACCGCCTGGGCGGGCGCCGGGTTCGCCGCGCTCTACTTCGGGGCCGAGATCTTCGGCATCCGCACCCTCGCCGAGGCGGCGCTGCGCGACGGCGACCTCGGTCTGCTCGCCGAGGTCGAGGTGCTGCGCATGCAGCCGTGGGCCATCACGGCGTTCGGCGCCGGGCTGCTCCTGCTCGCGGCGTCCGGGGTGCTCCTCGCCGTCGCGCTGTGGCGGACGAGCACGCGGGGTTCGGGCGCGCAGGGTTCGGGCACGCACCCGAGGTGGATCGGACTGCCGCTCGCGCTCGGCCTGGTGCTGGTGCTCCCCCAGTTCTTCGGCGGCCCGGAGCTGCGGATCACGCACGGTTTCCTGGTCGCGGTCGGTTGCGTGCTGGTCGCCGGCGCGGTCTGGAACCGTCGGGCATGACGAAGGCGTGCACCCCGTCGGGGCGCACGCCTTCGTCCTGCCGGCACCGACCGCGTCAGCGGCCGGCGGAGCGTCAGTCGCTGCTGTTGAAGATCGCCAGCAGGCGCAGGAACTCCAGGTACAGCCAGATCAGCGTCACCAGCAGGCCGAAGGCCGCCGACCACGCCATCTTGGCGGGCACGCCCGCCTCGACGCCACGCTTGATGGAGTCGAAGTCGACGATCAGCGACGCGGCGGCCAGACCAACGGCCACCAGGCCGATGATGATGCCGAACGTGCCGCCCCGCATGCCCCAGCCGCCGAGCACGCCGGTCCACACCAGGACCAGGTTGATCAGCGAGAACGCGGCATAGCCGACCATCGCGATGATCAGCCAGCGCGTGAACTTCGGGGTGACCCGCACCTTGCCCGACTTGAACAGGAAGAGCGCGGCGGCGAAGGTCGCGACGGTCGCGAGCACCGCCTGGAGCACGATCCCGTTGGTCTGCGCCTCGTAGAACATCGAGATGCCGCCGAGGAACATGCCCTGCGCGATCGTGTACAGGATGATCAGCACGGGGCTCGGGTTGCGCTTGAACGCGTTGACCAGGCCCAGCACAAGACCCGCGATCATGCCGAAGATCCACAGGCCCGGCGCCAGCGTCCACGTCGCCGCACCGACCACGACCAGGAGGGCGAGCAGCCCACCGGTCTTCACGATCACGTCGTCGTAGGTCAGCCGCTTGGTGTCCGCCGTGGTGGCGGACGGCGACTGGTACATCGCGTCGAGCTGCGACGCGTCCATCGCCTGCTGTCCCGCGGCGCCGTACTGACCGTACTGGCCAGGCTGCGGCGGAGTGCCGTATGCGGGAGTCTGGTTGGGGTAGGTGGCGGTGCCGCCGCGACGCGCACCGGCAGCGCCGGTGCGACGGGGCTCACCGAAGACGTCGCTTCTAGAAAAGACGGGGTTGCTCATCTGCTCCTCCTGGTCTGTCTGACCATCCTAGGGAACGCTGCAGACACTCCAGGAGTTCCCAGGTCATACCAACGGATGAAGTGGGTCCGACCACGGGATGATCCGGACCGGTATTGGGTGCGCCGGCCATGTCCTCTACCTACTCTCGTAGTTACGAGTCTCCTGGAAGGGCAAGTGATGATCGAGGCCAGAGGCCTGATGAAGAGGTACGGCGCCAAGACCGCCGTGAACGACGTCACGTTCACCGTCCAGCCGGGCCAGGTGACGGGCTTCCTCGGCCCGAACGGCGCCGGCAAGTCGACCACCATGCGCATGATCGTGGGGCTGGACCGGCCCACGGCCGGCTCGGTCACCGTGAACGGCAAGCCGTACACGGCGCACCGCCGTCCGCTGGCCGAGGTCGGCGCCCTGCTCGACGCGAAGGCCGTGCACACCGGCCGCACCGCGCGCAACCACCTGCTCGCCATGGCCGCGACGCACGGGATCGCCACCCGGCGCGTCGACGAGGTCATCGAGCTCACCGGTCTCCAGCCCGTCGCGAGCAAGCGCGTGGGCGGCTTCTCGCTCGGCATGGGCCAGCGCCTCGGCATCGCGGCGGCCCTGCTCGGCGACCCGCGCACCCTGATCCTGGACGAGCCCGTCAACGGGCTCGACCCCGAGGGCGTGCTCTGGGTCCGCAACATCGCGAAGTACCTGGCGTCCGAGGGCCGCACGGTCTTCCTGTCCAGCCACCTCATGAGCGAGGTCGCGCTGACCGCCGACCACGTGATCGTGATCGGCCGGGGCCGCATCCTCGCCGACTCCCCGGTCGCGGAGTTCGTGGACGGCGCCGCCCGCAAGGTCGTGCGCGTCCGGTCGCCGCAGGCCACGGAGCTTGCCGACCTCCTGAAGGCCAAGAACGCCGAGGTCGAGGACGTCGAGCCCGGCCTGCTGGAGGTCCGCGGGGCCGAGGCGTCCGCCGTCGGCGAGCTGGCCGCCTCCTCGCGGATCGTGCTGCACGAGCTCACGCCCGTCGCGTCCACGCTCGAGGAGGCGTACATGTCGCTCACCGCCGACTCGGTGGAGTACCAGTCCGAGGACCTCGCCCACGTGGCCGCGGCGACGTCCCACATCGAGGGGAGCAAGGCATGAGCGCGACGGTGACCGCTCCGGCGAGCGGAGCGTCGTCGGGCCCGACGGCGGAGCACACCCAGGTGCACAACGTGACCTTCTGGCGCGTGCTGCGCTCGGAGTGGATCAAGCTGTGGACGCTGCGCTCGACGTGGTGGACGCTCGGGGCGACCGTCGTGGTGATGGTCGGCTTCGCGCTGCTGCTGGCGTTCGTCGTGCAGCTCTTCGGCAACGAGATCGAGGGCGCCTCGCCCGAGGACCAGGCCGCGATGAGCGGCATGCTCGGCGGGCCCGCGGTCGTGGCCGCGGGCTACGAGATGGCGGCCCTCGTGGTCGCGGTGCTCGGCGCCCTGATGATCACCGGTGAGTACTCCACCGGCATGATCCGGTCCACGTTCGCGGCAGTGCCCGCCCGGCTCCCGGCCTTCTTCGGCAAGGCCGTGGTGCTCATCCTGGTGACGGCGGTGCTCACCACCGTGTCGCTGGCCCTGAGCTGGCTCGTCACCTACCCGCTCCTGAACCCCAACGACGCCACCGTCGACTTCGGCGACAGCGGCCAGGTGCGCGCGCTGGGCGGCACCGTGCTCTACGTGACCCTCGTGGCCGTGTTCGCCCTGGCGCTCGGCGCGCTGCTGCGGCACACGGCGGGCGCGATCTTCACCGTGGTCGCGATCTTCCTGGTGATCCCCACGATCTTCCAGGTCGCGACGTTCGCCGCGGCCCAGCTCGAGTGGGTCGGCGTGGTGAACAAGCTGCTGCCGAGCGTGGCGGGTGCGCAGATCACGCCGAACGCGGGTGCGTTCCCCGACGTCCTCGACCCGTGGGTGGGCATCGGCGTGCTCGCCGGCTACACGGTGCTCGTGCTGGCCGGCGCGTCGGCGCGGCTGAAGCTGCAGGACGCGTAGCGACCTCGGCCCGCGGGCGTTCCCCGCGGGAGAGCTCTTGCTCCCCGAGTCGTGTTGCTCCGGGTAGACACTGTCTACCGGTGGCAGCACGGCTCGGGGAGCACGTGTTTCCGGGCCTGCTCGCCTTCCCTCGGCGAACAGTGGCCCCGCCGCCGCGCCGTCAGTCCATCGGGTCGAGCGGGTGCGGCCACATCGGCGGCTGCTGCTGCCGGCGCTCCGGCTGCGGTTCGGGGTCCTGACGACGCTGGGGCAGTTCGGCGTGCGACGCCGGCTGCCGCTGCGGGGCGTAGGGCTGCTGCTGCGGGCTCCCGGACGCACGCTGCTCCGGCGGGCGCTGCTCCGGCGCGAACTGCGGCACGTACTGCGACGCCGCATGCTGCGGACCCGACCGGTGCTGTGCCTGCTGCTGTACCGGCTGGGGCGGTGCTGGCTGCGGTGCCGGTCGCGGGGCGAACTGCTGCGGCGCGTACGGCGAGGCTTGTCGTGACGCCGTCTGCTGCGGCGCGTACGGCGAACCCTGCTGCGCGGCACGCTGCTGCGGCGCGAACTGCGGCGGAACCGGCTGCTGGGCAGGCGGCCGTCGGTGCACCGGCGGCGAGGCCGGCGGCAGCTCCTGCGCCGGGGCCGACGCCGGGACCGGCACCGCCTGGTCCGGCCAGGCCGGCGGCACCTGTGCCTGCCGGGCGTACTGGTCGGCTCCCCCGTGGCGGGGCCCCTCGTGGTGCGCCGCGTGCTGGGCCGGGGGCTGAGCAGGGGACGCCGCCACGACCGGGGGCCAGCCCTGCGCGGCCGCTCCGCCGGCGACGGCAGCGCCGGGCACGGCACCACCCTGCACCGGCCGTGCTCCTGCCGACCGCCCGACGGCTCGGAACGCCCCGGTCGCTACGCTCACCAGCGCGCCCGTCAGCGGACGGCGGACCCGCCCGGCAGCCTCGTCGGCCGCCCGCCGCCGCTCCGCCCGGCGTTCGAAGAGCGTGTAGATCACGGGCACCACGTACAGCGTCAGCAGCGTCGAGGACACCAGGCCGCCGATCACGACCAGCGCGAGCGGCTGCGAGATGAACGCGCCGCCGCCGGTCACTCCGATCCCCATCGGGGTGAGCGCGAAGACCGTGGCCAGGGCCGTCATGACGATCGGCCGCAGCCGCTTGCGGGCGCCCTCGCGCACCGCCTCGTCGAGCCCCATGCCGCGCACGCGGTACTGGTTGATGAGGTCGATGAGCACGATCGCGTTCGACACCACGATGCCCACCAGCAGCAGCGTGCCGATCAGGGCGGGCACCCCCAGCGGGGTGTTCGTCGCCACCAGCGCGACCAGGGCGCCCACCGCGGCGAACGGGACGGACACCAGCAGGATGAACGGCTGCGCCAGGCTCCGGAACGTCGCCACCATGACCACGAACACGAGGGCGATCGCCGCCACCAGCGCCAGGCCCAGGTCGCTGAACGCCTCGGCCTGGTCGGCGGCCGCGCCGCCCACCGTCACCGTGGCCCCGGCGGGCAGGTCGATCGCCGCGATCTCGGCGTCGACCTCGTCGGTGGCCGCGCCGAGGTCGTCGCCGGCGGGCGTCACGGAGACGGTGGCCGACCGCTCGCCGTCGATCCGGGTGATCGACGTCGGCGAGCTGGCGATCTTCACCTCGGCCACGTCGCTCAGGGGGACGGCGCCGGCCGCCGTCGGGACGGGGATCTCACCGATCTCGGCCATCGTCGCCGGGACGGCGCCGGCGGACAGCGTGACGCCCACCGGCCCCTCGGCGGTCTGCAGCTCGCCGACGTCGCGCGCGCCCGCCAGGGCCGCCGAGGCGATCCCGGAGACCTGCGTCTCGGTGAGCCCGAACTGCGCCGCGGCCTTGCGGTCGACGGTCACCTCGACGATCTCCTGGGCGGCGGCCAGGTCGTTGCTCACCTCGGCGGAGCCCTTCAGGGCGCCCATCACCTCCTGGAGCTGGTTCGTGGCCGCCGTCAGCGTCTCGACGTCGCGGGCACGCACGACGAGATCGATCGAGGACGTACCCACGGAGTCGCCCGCGGACACGGAGACCTCGGTCGCGGGCGCCTCGGTCAGGTCCACGACGGCGGCGCGGATGTCCCTGGCGGCCTGCTCGCCGTCGGCGTCCTCGTCGAGGGTGATCGCGAAGCTGGCCTTGAGCCCGGCGCTCGCCCCGCCGAACGCGGCCATCGACATGTCGCCGCCGCTGCCGACCGTGGCCTGCACGCTGTCGACGGCGTCCACGCCCGCGAGCGCGGCCTCGACCTGCTGCGCCGCCTCGTCCTGGCCCTTGAGCGAGGTGCCGGGCGCGTAGTGCTGGGTGACGGTCACGGTGTCCTGACCGCTGTCGCCGAGGAAGCTGGTCTCCATGTTCGGCACCAGGGCGGCCGTGCCGCCGAGGATCGCCACGGCCACGCCGATCGTGAGGGCGGGCAGCCGCAGCGCGCCGTTCAGGGTCGGCACGTAGATGCGCTGCCAGATCCCCCGGCTCTCCTTCTCCTCGGCCGCCTCGCGGTCGACCGCCCCGCCCCGGCGCGCCTTCTTCGGCGGCCGGATGAACCAGTAGGCCAGCACCGGCACGATCGTCAGGGCCACGACGAGCGAGGCCAGCATCGCGATCGAGACGGTCAGCGCGAACGGCCGGAACAGCTCGCCCACCATGCCGCCGACCAGCGCGATCGGCAGGAACACGGCGACGGTGCAGATGGTGGAGGCGGCGATCGCCCCGCCGACCTCGCGCACCGCCGCGAGGATGGCCGGCCCCCGCTCCTCGCCGTACGACATGTGCCGCTTGATGTTCTCGATCACCACGATCGCGTCGTCGACCACGCGGCCGATCGAGATGGTCAGCGCGCCGAGCGTCAGGATGTTCAGCGTGTAGCCGCCCGCGTCCATCGCGATGAACGTCACCGCGAGCGACAGCGGGATGGAGATCGCGGACACGAGCGTCGACCGCATCGACATCAGGAAGACGAGGATGACGAGCACCGCGAACAGCAGGCCGAGCCCGCCCTCGGTGGCCAGGCCATGGATCGAGTCCTCGATGAACGGGGCCTGGTCGAAGACGACCGCCGTCGCGATGGCGCGTTCGGTCAGCGTGTCCGCGACCTCGGGCTCGGCGAGCGCGTCCTCGATCGCGTGGGACACCTCGACCGTGTTGGCCTCCGGCGTCTTCGTGATGGCCAGGCCGAGGGACGGCGAGCCGTCGAGCCGGGAGTAGGACGTCGCCTCGACCGGCTTGAGCTCCACGGACGCGACCTGGCCGAGCTCCACGGGTGCGGCCAGCTCGGCCGGCAGCCCGCCGGCCGTCGTGTCCGGCGTCGCGCCCCCGGCCGCTCCGGTGCCCCCGGCCGCGGTGCCGCCCGCTGCTGCGCCGCCGGGGAGCACGGGGAGCTGCTTGAGCTGGTCGACCATGTCGACCGGCTTGCCGAGCTGGACCGACCACGCGCGGCCGCCCTCCGTGATCTCCCCGGCCGGGATGACCACGCCGTTGTCCTGCAGCACGGTGGCCAGGTCCTCGGTCGTGAGGCCGGCCGTGGCGAGCTTGTCCTGGTCCGGCAGGATGCGGACCTCGGTCTCGCTCTGCCCGGTGACGGCCACGGAGCGGACGCCGTCGACCTCCTTGAGCGCGGGCACGACGACGTCCTCGACGGTGGAGGCGAGGGCATTGGGGCTCTTGTCGCCGGACACCGCCATCTGGACCACGGGCACGTCGTCGACGGAGCCGGTCGTGACCTGCGGCTCGACGTCCTCGGGCAACGTCGGCTGCACCCCGGCGACGGCGCTCTGCAGGCGCTGGGTGGCCGACTCCATGTCGGTGCCGTAGGTGAACTCGATCGTGGTCAGGGAGATGCCGGTGGACGCCGTAGAACGCACCGACGCGACCCCGTCGACCGAGGCGATGGCCTCCTCGATCACGTCGGTGACCTGCTCCTCCACGACCTCGGGCGAGGAGCCCGGGTACTGCGCGCTCACGATGCCCGTCGGGAGCTGGAGCGACGGGATGAGCTCCTGCTTCAGGGAGGTCATGCTCAGCACCCCGAACACCGCTATCGCGATGGTCACCAGTGCTACGACGGCTCGGTTCGCAAGGGACAGCCGGGCGAGACGGAACACGAGGACTCCACGGTGCGGGCGAGGATCGGGCATACGGCACGACGCCGCCGTCGTGACCCGGCGGGACCAACGGGGTGAAATCAGACCGAAGTCACAGAGTAGGGCAGTACGCCGGACCCCCTGCAAGCGGTCGCGGACATTGACAGCCGCTCGAATTCCGTCCCGTACCGCGCGCCCTGGCCCGTCCGCACGACGGGCCAGGGCTCCGTGTCACAGCTCGGACATGGCCTCCTCGGGCGTGTGCTCGGCTACCTTGGCCGCCTTGTTCCAGCGCTGCCAGAGCACGCGCTCCCCGATCGGCCGGGCCATGAGGTGCGCCGTCACCAGGAAGACGATGACGCCGACGAGCAGCACTCCGGACGCCACCCAGAACGGCGACGACGGGCTGACGCCCTCGGCGAGCAGGCCGGCCACGACCGGGGCGGGGGCGGCGAAGCCCCAGCGCACGAGGTTGAACGCGCCGGTCGTGACGCGGCGGTCCGGGTCGCCGAGCGCGAGCGACAGGTCGGTGAGGTTCGCGTTGGCGATACCCATGAACACACCGGCCACGATGGTCACGACGATGGAGCCCGCGGTGCCGACGCCGATCGCGAGCAGCGCCACGCACACCAGCACGCCCGCGACGGCCACACCGAGCGTCTGCACGAACCCGATCCGGTGCGCGAGCTTGTGGCCCACCGCGAGGATGCCGACGGCCACGCCGATGCCCCAGGCGGTGAACACCAGGCCGAGCGGCACGACGTCGAGGCCGAGGAACACCGGCACGTAGCCGAGCACCACGAAGAACACGAAGTTGTAGGCGGCCGTCACGACCGCGAGCGCCAGGAAGCCCGGCTTGCGGAACAGCCCGAAGACCTGCCCGAGCTTGAGCGGCGCGGGCTTCTCGGCCGGGTCCTTGAGCCGGGTGGCGGAGACCAGCAGCGCGACGACCATGAGCAGGCCGCAGACGAAGAACGGCACGCGCCAGCTGATGTGCCCGAGCAGCCCGCCGATCAGCGGCCCGACGGCGAAGCCGAGCCCCACGCAGGTCTCGAACAGGCCGACCACCCACTCGCGGTCCTTGGCGAGGGCGACGAGCAGCACCATGGCGGTGGCGAAGAACATCGCGTTGCCGAGGCCCCAGACGCCGCGGAGCACCGCGAGCTGGACGATGTTGCCGCTCAGGGCCGCCAGCACGGCGGCGATGGCGACGAGCGTGACGCCGGTCGCCAGGATCTTCTTGTACCCGAACTTCCCCGTGGCCATCACGGCGGGGATCATGCCGATGGCCATGACCGCGATGTACGCGGTGAACAGGAGCTCGATCTCCCAGGTGGTGGCGCCGATCTCCGCGCCGATGACGGGCAGGATCGGGTCGACGACGGCGATGCCGGCGATCGCGAAGAACGCGGTGAGCGCGGTGGCGTAGATGGCTGTCTTGTTCGGTTCGTTGCGCGCGCTGGCCACGCGGCCTCCTCAGGATTTATCTGTATCACACAGGTATATGCCTGTAGGCTACACCTATGTCGAGGGAGACGGAAGAGACCGCCGGTGACGACCACCCCGGCGAGGCCCCGTTGTCACGCGTCGAGCTCCAGCTCGCGCTCCTGCTGCGCCGGGCAGAACGCACGGGCGCCATCCGCGCCGGCCACACCCCCGCGCTCGAACGGTCGGGCTACCTGCTGCTCCAGGTCCTGAGTACCGAGGGCCCGCTCGGCATCAACGCGCTCGCCGCCCGTCAGGGCCTCGACGCGTCGACCGTGACCCGCCAGGTGGTCAGCCTGGAGAAGGCCGGGTTCGCACGGCGCAGCAAGGACCCGCTCGACGGGCGGGCGGTCCTGGTCGAGGCGACGGAGTCCGGCAGGGCCCAGCTGGAGCGCGAGCGCGTCCGGCGCAGCGCGATGTACGACCAGATCCTCACCGACTGGTCCCCCTTCGAGCGATCCCTGCTCGCCGAGCTGCTGGAGCGCCTGAACCACGACCTGGATGCGTTCCGACGCGACCCGGAGGAGTGACGCACCGCTTCCAAAGGACTGGTTGCAAAGAAACCCTTGCAAAGGTGTGTTGGCATGCGTAGGGTGGGTGACACGAGCTACCCCGCACCGAGCCACCCACACCGAGCCAGGAGCAGCCACGATGAGCACCTTCGCCCCCACCGCCGTCCCGCAGGTCCGCCACTTCCTCGCGCCGCGCACGGTCGCGGCGACCGCCCCCGTCCGCCGTCCCGAGGTTCCCGCCACCGCCCGCGAGGCGCAGCGCAGGGAGGTCGAGCGCGCCGCCCGTCAGCGGGCCCAGGCCGAGCGCGCCCGCGACAACGCGGCGGCGCGCCACCCGCTCGCGCTGCGCTGAACCCGCCGCGCAGTGGGTAACGTCCTGCCTATGGCGACTGCGCGTGAGGACTCCCCTGGGCACGAGGCGGACGGGGGCGGCGGCTCCCCCGCGTCACCCGCGGCGGAGTCCCCCGCGACGCCCAGGCCCGCAGGACCGCCGGCGGAGCTGGGCCCGGCCGCACTGCGCGCGCTCTCGCACCCGCTCCGCATCCGCATCCTCGACCTGCTGCCGAGCCACGGTCCGCTCACCGCCAGCAAGCTCGGCGAGATCGTGGGCGAGTCCAGCGGGTCGACGAGCTACCACCTGCGCCAGCTCGCCAAGCACGGCCTCGTCCGCGAGGTCGAGGGCAAGGGCACCGCGCGCGAGCGCTGGTGGGAACGCACCCCGGGCGGGTTCAGCATCTCCTCCGCGGGCAAGGACTCCCCCGCCGCCCGGCAGACCGCCGAGGCAGTCAACATCGAGTTCCTGCGCCTGCGCCACGAGCGCGTGATGGCCTTCGTCCGCGCCGGCCAGGGAGCGGACGAGGAGACCCTGGAGAAGTGGCTCGGGACCACCACGTTCTTCTCCGCCAACAAGTGGGCCACGCCGGAGCAGATGGAGACGATCGTGCAGGCCTGGGACCGCTTCTCGGCCGAGCACATCGAACCGCTCAGCGGGCAGGAGGAGGGTCCCGGGATGATCCCCTTCGAGGTCCACTTCGACGCCTTCCCGACGATCGACCCGGACGGCAACCCGCTCTGACCCGGCGCGGACGCGGCGGCCTCTGCCATGAGCAGATCTGCGGCGGGCAGAGGCGGCTGTCCGGGCGACCCTGGTCGGGCGATCGTGGAGCCATGACCGAGACCATCCAGACCCAGCCCCTCGACGACCATCTCGCCACGCGGCTGCTGCACCAGCGGATCGTGCTGATCGGCAGCGAGATCGACGACGCCGTCGCCAACCGCGTGACCTCGCAGCTCCTGCTGCTCTCGGCGGAGGACCCCGCCGCCGACATCAGCCTCTACCTCAACTCCCCCGGCGGCTCCATGAGCGCGGGCCTCGCCGTGCACGACACGATGAAACTGCTGCCGAACGCCGTCTCCACCGTGGCGGTCGGGTTCGCGGGCGGCGTGGGGCAGTTCCTGCTCGCCGCCGGCTCTGCCGGCAAGCGGTACGCGCTGCCGCACGCGCGGATCATGATGCACCAGCCCGCGGGCGGGGCGGGCGGTACGACGACGGACGCGGTGGTCCAGGCCGAGAACATCCGGCACGTCAAGGACGTGGTCACGCGCCTGCAAGCCGAGCACACCGGCCAGCCGGTGGAGACGATCGCGGCGGACTCCGAGCGTGACCGCTGGTTCACCGCGGAGCAGGCCCTGGCCTACGGCATGATCGACAAGGTCGTGGACCGGGTGCACGACGTGCGCCCGGGCGGGAAGCGGCGCGCGGGACTCTGACGGCCTGGCGGGCACCGGCGCCGTCCTGGACCCCGGCGGCTCACGCCGCCAGGAGCACGGCCTCCCCGCGCCGTCCGACGGCGGAGGTGCCTGCCGGCGCCGGCTGCGCGGCCTGCAACGGGTGCCGCGACGACGAGAAGCCGGCCGAACGGCGGGCCGCGGACGACAGGACGCGGACCCGCCGGCCCTCCTCCTGGGCGGCGAGCGCGATCGCGAGATCTGCCCATGCACGCTCGACGAGGTCGACGAGCCGCATGCCGAGCGCCTCGCACACCGCAGCGAGCACCTCGGAGGAGGCCTCCTTGCGCCCGCGTTCCACCTCGGAGAGGTAGGCGGTCGAGACCCGGGCGTCCGTGGCGACGTCGGCCAGGGTGCGGCGCTGCTCCCGCCGTGCGCGGCGCAGGATGCCGCCCACGAGGTCGCGCAGCAGTGGCTCGCGCGTGTGCTCCAGGGTGCCGGACCGCGCGCCCGGCGCGCGGTCGCTGGTGGTGCCGGGCCCGCCGGGGCCCGCAGTAACTGTCGAGATCATCGCCATGTGCCCGCTCCCGCCGTTGGTACCCGTCACGCTACCCAACCCCACCGACATGCCGGGTCGTTCCGCCGTCTGCTGCTGGCGTAACGGCGTGACCCGAGGCCGGGTGCGTGTCAGTGGCTCCTGGCACCATGGGACCACCGACCAGGAGAGGACAGTGGTGTTCGGATCTATCGAGGTGCGCGGAGCCCGCGAGAACAACCTGCAGGGCGTTTCGATCGACATCCCCAAGCGCAAGCTCACGGTCTTCACCGGGGTCTCCGGGTCGGGCAAGAGCTCGCTCGTGTTCGGCACCGTCGCCGCGGAGTCGCGCCGGCTGATCGACGAGACGTACTCGGCGTTCCTCCAGGGCTTCATGCCCTCCCGCCCGCGGCCCGACGTCGACACGTTGTCGAACCTGTCCGCGGCGATCGTCGTGGACCAGGAGCCGATGGGCGCCAACGCGCGCTCGACCGTCGGCACGGCCACCGACGCCTACACGATGCTGCGCGTCATCTGGTCGCGGCTCGGTGAGCCGTACGTCGGCGGCTCCAACCTCTTCTCCTTCAACGACCCTCAGGGCATGTGCGCCAACTGCGAGGGCCTCGGCCGCGTCTCCGCGATCGACACGGAGGCCCTGGTAGACCGCAGCAAGTCCCTGAAGGAGGGGGCCATCACGTTCCCCAACTTCGGGGTCGGCACCTGGTACTGGAAGGTCTACGCGGACTCCGGCCTGTTCGACGTCGACAAGCCGCTGAAGGACTACACCGACACCGAGTGGCACGACCTGATGCACGGCGACGAGCGGAAGATCGTCTCGGGCGGCATCAACGTGACGTACGAGTCGCTGGTCCCGAAGATCACGCGGCTCTTCCTGGTCAAGGACGTCGAGTCGATGAAGGGCGCGATGCGCGCGGCCATCGACCGGCTCGCCACCTTCACGTCGTGCCCAGAGTGCGGCGGCACCCGCCTCAACGACCGGGCACGGTCGTCGCTGGTCAAGGGCAAGCACATCGGCGAGGCCGCCGCGATGCAGCTCACCGACCTGGCCGAGCTCGTGCGCGACCTCGCGGACCCGCAGGTCCAGCCCATCCTGGACGGGCTCAACGACCTGCTCGCCACGTTCGAGCAGATCGGGCTCGGGTACCTGTCGCTGGACCGGGAGTCGTCGTCGCTCTCCGGCGGGGAGGCGCAGCGGACCAAGATGGTGCGGCACATGGGCTCGGCCCTGACGGACCTGACCTACGTGTTCGACGAACCGACCATCGGGCTGCACCCGCACGACGTGCGGCAGATGAACGCCCTGCTCCAGCGGCTGCGCGACAAGGGCAACACGGTGCTCGTCGTGGAGCACAAGCCCGAGGTCATGGCGGCGGCCGACCACCTCGTCGACATGGGCCCGGGCGCCGGCACCCACGGCGGCACCGTGGTCTACCAGGGCGACATCGCAGGGCTGCGCACGTCCGGGACCGCGACCGGCAAGCACCTGGACCAGGCGGTGACGCTCCGGCCCACGCCCCGCACCCCCACCGGTTTCCTGCGGATCGAGCACGCGAACCTGCACAACCTCCAGGACGTCTCGGTGGACGTGCCGCTCGGCGTCCTGGTGGCGGTGACCGGTGTAGCCGGCTCCGGCAAGAGCTCGCTCATCCACGGCTGCCTGCCGCGCGACGGCGTCACCTTCGTCGACCAGACGGTGATCCGCGGGTCCCGGCGGTCCAACCCCGCGACCTACACCGGGATCCTCGAACCCATCCGCAAGCAGTACGCCCGCGCGAACGGGGTCAAGCCCGCGCTGTTCAGCGCCAACTCGGCGGGCGCGTGCCCGGAGTGCAAGGGCGTCGGCCTCATCTACACGGACCTCGCCTTCATGGCGGGCGTCGCCAGCGTGTGCGAGGCGTGCGGCGGCAAGCGGTTCACCGACGAGGTGCTCGGCTACACACTGCGCGGCAAGAACGTCGCCGACGCGCTCGCCATGTCCGTCGAGGAGGCGTTGGACTTCTTCACCGAGAAGACGGTGCTCCCGATGCTGTCCCGCCTCTCCGACGTCGGGCTGGGCTACATCTCCCTCGGCCAGCACCTCAACACCCTGTCGGGCGGGGAACGGCAGCGCCTCAAGCTGGCCATCGAGATGGGCGGCGACACCCCGACGTTCGTGCTCGACGAGCCCACCGCCGGCCTGCACATGCAGGACGTCGACAACCTGGGCGGCCTGCTCGACCGCCTCGTCGACTCCGGCCGGTCCGTGATCGTCGTGGAGCACAACCTGTCGGTCGTCGCGCGGGCCGACTGGGTCATCGACATGGGCCCGGGCGGCGGGCACGACGGCGGTCGCGTCGTCTTCGAGGGGACGCCGGCGGACCTGGCGCGCCAGGAGGCGTCGCTGACGGGCCGTCACCTCGCGGAGCTCCTCGCGGGCACCCCCTGAGCACCGCCTGAGGCCAGAGCTCAGCCTGATCGTGCCCCCACCCGGGTTCGAACCGGGACTGGGCCGGGTTTAAGCCGGCTGCCTCTGCCAGTTGGGCTATGGGGGCGCACCCCAGAGACTACCGAGCGGCACCCGACGACGGAGCCCCCGGCTCCGACCTGTCAGAACCTCGCGGACCTGTCAGACGTGCAGGTCACCGGAGGGACCTGTGCGTCTGACAGCCGCAAGAGCTTCTGACAGCGGGGAGCCGGGGGCTCGGCGCCTGCCCTGGGACGAGCCGGGACGGGCGGGCGGGTCAGGCCTTGGAGCCCGACTCCGCGCGCGCGGCGGACGACTCGGCCGTCTGCTCGACCTTCTCGCCCACGGGCTTCGGCGGCACCGACGCGTTGCGGAACTCCTGCCGCGGGTCGTGCAGCGAACCGAGCGAGACGAGCTCGCGGCCCATCAGGAACTGGCCGATCCAGCCGACCAGGATGCGCGCCTTGCGGTTGCCGGTCGGCATCGCCATGACGTGGTAACCGCGGTGGGCCACCCAGGCCGGGAAGCCGCGCAGCTTGATGAAGCCGAACAGCTCGGCGACACCCTTGTACAGACCCAGCGAGGCGACCACACCGACGTTCTTGTGGTTGTACTCGACGGCGGGCTTGTCCTTGTAGAGCGCCACGATGTTGTCGGCCAGGCGCACGGCCTCGCGGATCGCGTGCTGCGCGTTCGGCGGGCAGAACTTGCCGGGGTTGAGCACGTCCGGCACGGCGGCGCAGTCGCCCGCGGCCCAGGCGCCGTCGACGATCTCGCCGTCCTCCGTGGCGACCTGCAGCGTGGGGAGCACGATGACTCGGCCCAGCTTGTCGAACGGGAGGTCCGAGGCCTCCTTGATGACCGGGTTCGCCTTGACGCCCGCGGTCCACACGATGGTCTCGGTGTCGAACTCGACGCCGGTCGAGGTGACGACGTGCCCGTCCACGCAGGACGAGAGGAAGGTGTTGAGGTGGAACTCGATGCCGCGCTTCTTCAGCTCGGCGAGGGCGTACTCGCCCATCGGCTCCGTGACCTCGGGCAGGATGCGCCCGGCGCCCTCGATCATCACGAACCGCAGGTCGGACGGCTCGATCGTGTTGTACTGGCGCGTCGCGTAGCGCGCCATGTCCTCGATCTCGGCGAGCGCCTCGATGCCGGCGAACCCGCCGCCCACGAAGGTGAACGTGAGCATGCGCCGGCGCAGGTCGGCGTCCCACGTCGAGGACGCGACGTCCATGCGGTTGATGACGTGGTTGCGGACCGCGATGGCCTCTTCCACGTTCTTGAACCCGATCGCGGCCTCGGCGAGACCCGGGATGGGCAGCGTGCGCGAGACCGAGCCGAGGCCGACGACCAGCTGGTCGTACGTCACCTCGTACTCGTCGCCCTCCTCGGGCTGGATCTTCACGGCCTTGCGCCCGTGCTCGATCGTGGTGACCTTGCCCTGGAGCACGTCGATGCCCTTGAGGGCCTTCCGGTGCGGCGCGACGACGTCGCGGGCGTCGATGGAGCCCGCACCCGCCTCGGGCAGGAAGGGTGCGTACGTCATGTACGGGCGCGGGTCGACGACGACGATGGCCGCTTCCCGCTTCTTCAGCTTCTTTCGCAGGCGGCGCGCCACGTAGAGGCCGACGGACCCGCCGCCGAGCACCACGATGCGCGGCACCTTCCGCGGACGCGGCGTCACCGGGTCGGAAGCATGGCTGACCGAGGTCAGGTCGTTCTGAGGCATGATTCCCAGGGTACCGCGCCCTAAGCGTGTTTCTTCACATGGCAAAGAGCGGCGGGAGCGTGACGCCCACCACGCCGCTTCGCTGCGTATCGTGCCCGGTCAACGGACCACCTGGGACGGGAGTTCCCGACAACCGGAAATCCATCGGTGAAGAATGTCGGGAAGGGGTCAGCCCATCGCCAGAGCGATCCCGTCCAGGATGTCGTGCTCGCTCGTGACCACGTGGGTCAGCGACCCGCCTGCCGCGCGGACGTCGGCCACGACGCGCTGGATCACCTCGGACCACACGAGCGCCCCCGCCGCGATCACGTCGACCCGGCCCGGGTGCAGGAAGCCCATCGCCGTCCGCTCGGCGCGGGGCGCCGCCAGCAGCGTGGCGCAGGACGCCAGCACCGTCTCGACCGGCAGCTCCGCCTGGTTCACCCGCTCCCGCTGGTACTCGGTCAGGCCGAGGGCGTGCGCGGTGACGGTGGTGATCGAGCCGGCCAGCCCCACCAGGGTGGCGGTCCGCCCGAGCGGGACCACGCGGGCGGCGTCGTCCAGGTGGGCCCGGACGTCGGCGCGGGCGGCCTCGATCTCGGCCGCGGACGGCGGGTCGGTGTGCAGGTGCCGTTCCGTCATCCGCACCGAGCCGATGTCCATCGAGACGCTCGCGTCGACCTCGCTCGTACCGAGCACCAGCTCCGTGGAGCCCCCGCCCAGGTCGACCACGAGGAAGGGTCCGGCGTGCGCCGCCGCGGCGGCACCGGTGGCGCCGCGGAACGACAGCTGCGCCTCCTCGTGCCCGCTGATCACCTCGACGTCGACGCCGAGCGCGGCACGGACGCCGTCGAAGAAGGCGTCCCGGTTGCGCGCGTCCCGGGTGGCCGACGTGGCCACGAAGCGCACGCGCTCCGCCCCGGCGGCGTCGATCGCCGCCGCGTAGTCGCGAGTGGCCGCGAGGGTCCGTTCGAGGGCCTCCGGCGCGAGCTCGCCGGTGCGGTCCACGCCCTGGCCGAGCCGCACCACCTCCATGCGGCGGTCGAGCTCCGTGAGGTTTCCGGCGGCGTCGACGTCCGCGACCAGCAGGCGGATCGAGTTGGTGCCGCAGTCGATCGCGGCCACGCGAGAGGAAGTCACGCGAGGATTCTCCCAGGCACACCTGCCGCTGGGCACCGGACGTGCCGGTTCGCGAGAAACCTCACTCCCGGCCGGCGGCCGGCGGGCACCTCAGCAGGTGCAGCGGTCCGGGCGCCACGTGTCCCGGGCCAGCGCCAGCGCCTCGTCGCCGAGGGGGTTCACACCCGGGCCGGCGGCGAGCGCGTGCGCGAACAGGACGTGCAGGCACTTGACGCGGGTCGGCATGCCGCCCGCGGAGATGCCGTCGATCTCGTCGACGTGCCCGATGGCCTCGCGCTGCGCCAGGTAGTGCTCGTGCGCCTTGCGGTAGGCGGCGGCGAGGTCGTCGTCGGTCTCGAGCCGCGCCGTCATCTCCCTCATGACGCCGTTCGCCTCCAGGGTCGAGGCGGCGGCGACCGCACCGGGGTGCGTCAGGTAGAAGACGGTCGGGAACGGGGTGCCGTCGGGCAGCCGGGGCGCGGTGCGCGCCACCGTCGGACGGCCGCACACACAGCGCGCCGCGATCCCCACGACGCCGCGCGGTTCGCGGCCGAGCTGCTCGGCCAGGACCCGCAGGTCGTCGTCGGACACGGTCTCAGTCGCGGTGTTCACCGCCCCATTGTCTCCCAGCGCGCGACCGGCGGCGGGCGGCGCCGGCGCGCCGTGACGCACCGCACGCCGCGCCGCCTACTCGCCGTCCGCGATCCGCACCGAGTCCCACACGTTCGTGTACCAGGGGACGTCCGCGTCGTCGGACGCCCCCGGCGACGGCTCGACGACGCCGGGCTGCGGCTCCTCCTGCTCGACCGAGTCCGTGTCCAGCGGCCGCCACACCTTGTCCCCCGGCATGACGAACCGCAGGCGCGAGCGCGCCTGCTCGATCACGTACGACCGGTCGTCCCAGCGCGCCAGCTCGGTCTCGAGCTCGGCCTTCTGGTCCTGCTGCTGGCTCAGCTCGGAGCGCAGGTCGCGCAGCTCGGCCTGCTGCGTGATGACCGCGCGCACCGTCGGGAGCAGCAGCACCACCGCGAGGAGCACCACCACGGAAAGCACCATGGCGCGGACCGTGAGCACCTCGGGCACCACCAGCCCGTAGCTGCCGCGCTTGCGGTCCGCGCGTGCCGGGCGGGCGGGCGGCGCGACGCTGCCGGTGGCCGTGCTCCGGCGCCGCGGCTGCGCCGGCCGCTTCGCCCCGCTGCCCGACGTCGGGCGCGCACCGCGTGCGGTGGCCCCGGCCGAGCGTGCGGCCGGCCGTCCCGGAGCAGTCCGGGGCGCGGCAGCGCGACGGCCGGACGACGTCGACGGCGCGGCGGGCTTGCGCGCTGTCGGCGCGGCCGCCTTCGAGCCCTTGGCGTCCTTCGTGCCCTTGGCGGTGGAGCCCTTGGCCCCCTTGTCCGCCGGCCCGGACGGCTTCTTGGCCGACGCCCGGCCCTTCGCCGGCGTCGTCCCCTTGCCGGCCTTCGCGCCGGAGGCGCCCGCACCGGTGCGCGGCGTCGACGAGGGGCGCGCACCCGAGCCGCGCGCCGAACCCGAGGGCCGCGCCGGGCGACGTGAGGAAGGCATGGGTCGATTGTGCCGATTCGCCAGGCCTTTGTACCGGCATTACCTCCGGCGCGCCGTGTGTCGACCTCGTGGAACGCGAAAGCTGTCAGACCCGCGCCGACGTGTCAGACGTACAGGTCACCCGGG
>NZ_JBHWZO010000057.1:0-27502 GCF_042728455.1 Promicromonospora sp. NPDC060204 | reverse complement strand
GGACCGGCTCGTCGGCCGGTCCCGGGGCGGAGCCAGGAACGTCACATGCTCTCGATGAGCCGCTCCACGCGGTCGTCCACGCTCTTGAACGGGTCCTTGCACAGCACGGTGCGCTGCGCCTGGTCGTTCAGCTTGA
This sequence comes from Promicromonospora sp. NPDC060204, assembly GCF_042728455.1. Classification (NCBI taxonomy): domain Bacteria; kingdom Bacillati; phylum Actinomycetota; class Actinomycetes; order Micrococcales; family Promicromonosporaceae; genus Promicromonospora; species Promicromonospora sp. NPDC060204. Next base: position 27,366 of record NZ_JBHWZO010000057.1, on the reverse strand, counting down.
GGTGCACCCAGTCGACCGTGTAGTCACGGCGCGCCTCCTGCGCGGCGCGCACGAAGTCGCCGCGCAGCTTGGCCCGGGTGGTCTGCGGCGGCAGCGCCGTCGACTCGAAGACCTCCAGGTCGGTGGTGACCCGCTCGACCATGCCGCGCGCCGCGAGCAGGTTGTACAGGCCCTCGGTGCGCGAGATGTCGTGGTAGGCCAGGTCCAGCCGGGCGATGCGCGGGTCGTCGAGCCCGAGGTCGTGCTTCTCCTGGTAGCGCCGGATCAGCTTGAGCTTGATGACCCAGTCCAGCTCCCGGTCCACGAGCGACAGGTTCTCCGCCTGCAGCGCGCGCAGCCCGCGCTCCCACAGGTCGAGCACCTGCTTGACCACCGGGGTGACCTCGAGGTTGGCCTCCACGAGCTCACGGGCCCGCTCGTAGTACTCCGACTGGATCTCGATCGCCGTCATGGTCCGGCCGTTGGCCAGCGTGACGGCGTGCTTGCCGGTGCGGTCGTGGCTGATCTCCCGGATGGCCCGGATCGGGTTCTCCAGCGTGAGGTCGCGCATGGGGACGCCCGCCTCGACCAGGCGCAGCACCAGGTCGGTGCTGCCCACCTTGAGCATCGTGGTGGGCTCCGCCATCGACGAGTCGCCCACGATGACGTGCAGCCTGCGGTACAGCTCGGCGTCCGCGTGCGGCTCGTCGCGCGTGTTGATGATCGGCCGCGACCGGGTCGTGGCGCTGGAGACGGCCTCCCAGATGTGGTCGGCGCGCTGCGAGAGGCAGAACACGGCGCCACGCGGCGTCGAGAGCACCTTGCCCGCCCCGACCAGGATCTGGCGGGTGATGAGGAACGGCACGAGCACGTCGGACAGGCGCGAGAAGTCGCCCGACCGCCGCACCAGGTAGTTCTCGTGGCACCCGTAGGAGTTGCCCGCCGAGTCGGTGTTGTTCTTGAACAGGTGGATGCGTCCTGGCAGGTCCTCGTGCTCCAGACGCTGCTGCGCGTCGGCCACGAGGCCCTCCAGGATGCGTTCGCCGCCCCGGTCGTACGAGACGAGCTGGCGCACGTCGTCGCACTCCGCCGTCGCGTACTCCGGGTGCGAGCCGACGTCGAGGTAGAGGCGGGAGCCGTTCCTCAGGAAGACGTTGGAGGAACGGCCCCACGCCACCACCTTCCGGAACAGGTAGCGGGCGACCTCGTCAGCCGACAGGCCACGCCCGTCGTCGGCCGCACAGGTGACCCCGTACTCGGTCTCGAGACCGAAGATCCTGCGGTCCATGGATTCCCCTCCCTGTTCGCGGAACCTGGTGCTATCTGTCGGCGCCGGGCGTGGCGCCGGAGGCGTCCGGCCCCTCGTCCGGCTTCTCCTGGGTCGGGGAGTCCTCGGCGGGCTCGTCGGCCGGCTGTTCGGCGGGTGTCTCCGGCGGGACCGTGTCCGGCGTGCCGAGGCCCGGCGTCGCCGCCCCGACCGCGACGTCGCCCGCCGGCGGGAGGTCGTCGGCGGGAGCCTCGCCCGACGGTGTCGGCCCGCCCTCCGCCAGCAGGTCGGCCAGGACCTGCCGGTTCAGCCGGCGGAAGGCCCGGCGCGGGCGGTCCCGCTCCAGGACCGCCACCTCGAGCTGGGCCGCCTCGATCGTGCGCGGCGTCGAACCGTCGCCCGAGCCGAGCGCCGCCACGGCGAGCCGCAGCGCCTCCCCCAGCGAGAGGTCCGCGCGCCAGCCCTCCTTGACCCGCCGGCCGAGCTGCTCGGCCTGCCCGCCCATGACGACGAAGCCGTGCTCGTCGGCCACGGTGCCGTCGTAGGTGAGCCGGTAGATCTGGTCGTCCGCGGCCTGGGCGCCCACCTCGGCGACGACGATCTCCACCTCGAGCGGCTTGGACTCGGTGATGAAGACCGTGCCGAGCGTCTGCGCGTACGCGTTCGCCAGGCCGCGCGCCGTCACGTCGGAACGGTCGTAGGAGTACCCGCGCATGTCGGCGTACCGCACGCCGGCGACCCGCAGGTTCTCGAACTCGTTGTACTTGCCCACAGCCGCGAACGCGATGCGGTCGTAGATCTCCGAGATCTTGTGCAGCGCCCGCGAGGGGTTCTCGGTGGCGAAGGCGATCCCGCCGTCGTAGGCGAGCACGACGACGGACCGGCCGCGGGCGATGCCCTTCCGGGCGAAGTCCGCCCGGTCCTTCATCAGCTGTTCGGGCGAGACGTAGAACGGCATGTTCATGCGATCGACCCCCTCTCGCGGCGCTGCGCCACGATCTGCTCGGCCACGCGGGAGATCTCCGCGTCCTCGATGCGCTGGTAGCCGTCCACGGTCACGGTGGCGACGACCGGGAAGATGCCGCGCACCGTGTCCGGCCCGCCGGTCGCCGAGTCGTCGTCGGCCGCGTCGTACAGCGCCTCGACGGCGACCTGGACCGCGGCGTCCGCGTCCAGGCCCCGGCGCCACAGCTTCTTCAGCGCACCGCGCGCGAAGAGCGAGCCGGAGCCCACGCCGTGGTGCTCGTGCTCCTCGTACCGGCCGCCGGTGGCGTCGTAGCTGAAGATCCGCCCCGTGTCCTTGTCCAGGTCGTAGCCCGCGAACAGGGGCACGACCGCCAGCCCCTGCATCGCCATGGGCAGGTTGCCGCGCAGCATCGTGGCCAGGCGGTTCGCCTTGCCCGTGAGCGACAGCAGCGAGCCCTCGATCTTCTCGTAGTGCTCCAGCTCGAGCTGGAACAGCCGGACCAGCTCCAGCCCGATGCCCGCCGAGCCGGCGATGCCGACCGCCGAGTACTCGTCGGCCGGGAACACCTTCTCGATGGTGCGACTGGCGATCATCGGGCCGGCCGTGGCGCGTCGGTCACCCGCCAGCAGGACGCCGCCGTCGAAGGTCAGCGCCACGATCGTGGTGGCGTGCGGGGACAGGGTCGCCGGGTCGGTCATGCCCGCGGGCAGGGTCCGGTTCCCGGGCAGGCGGTCGGGGGCGTGCTCGGCCAGGAAGTCCACGAAGGACGACGATCCCGGACGCAGGAAGGCGTCCGGGAGTCGTCCTGCGGTGCGGTCTGCGTTCAGGTTCACTGCCCACCCTTCTGGACGAATCCACGCACGAACGACTCGGCGTTGGTCTCCAGCACCTCGTCGATCTCCTCGAGCAGGGCGTCGACCTCGTCGTCGTCCTTCTGCGCTGCCGCAGCGGCGGGCGCCGGCGTCTCGGCGTCGTCGTCGGGAGTGCGGTCCTCGTGTGACGAGTTGATTCTTTCCTGACCGGCCATGATCGCCTCCTGGTGATTCTCTGACGTAGCGCTGGTCTTGAAGCCTAGGCCCTGAGGCTTGGTGTTGACCCTAGAGACTGACCCTAGGCGGTGACACCGACACGGAGGGTCATCTTCGCCCGGAGAGTCCGGCGAGCAACGCCGCCGCGTCCGGGCTCGCGTCCAGCAGCGCGCCGATGTGGCGCCGCGTCCCGCGGGTCGGGTCGAGCATCGGCACCCGCTGCAGCGCCTGCGCGCCGTCGACGTCGAAGATCACCGAGTCCCAGCTCGCGGCGGAGATCTGGCTGCCGTAGCGCGCCATCACCTCGCCCCGGAAGTAGGCACGGGTGTCCGTCGGCGGGTGCTGCACCGCGCGCGCCACGCTCTCCTCGTCGACGATCCGATCCACCGCGCCCTTGGCGAGCAGCCGGTGGTAGATGCCGCGCTCGGGGCGCACGTCCGACCACTGCAGGTCCATCGCGTGCAGCCGCGGGTGGTCCCACTCCAGGTTGTCGCGCGAGCGCAGGCGCTCCAGCAGACGCAGCTTGGCGACCCACTCCACCTCGCGCGCGCACCCGGCCAGGTCGGTGCCCAGCCGCTCGACCAGGGACGCCCAGCGGTCGAGCACCGCGTCCGACTCCGGGTCGGTGCCGAGCACCTTGAGCGAGCGCCGGACGACGTCGACCACCTCGCCCTGGATCTGCAGCGCCGTCATGGTGCGGCCGTCCGTGAGCTCGAGCGCGGCGGTCAGGTCGAGGTCGCGCGAGACCTTCTGCACGTCGCTCACGGGCGACGCCAGCCGCAGGGCGCCCAGCTCGCCGCGCGCGTCCACCCCGGCGTCCGCCAGCTCGTCCAGGTGCTCCAGCACCCACAGGACCAGCGACGTCGTGCCGGTCTTGAGGTAGGTGGGCACCTCCATCAGGTTGGCGTCCCCGAGGATCAGGTGCAGGCGGCGCCACCGCTGCCGGTCGGCGTGCGGCTCGTCGCGCGTGTTGACGATCGGGCGGCGCAGCGTCGTCTCCAGGCCGATCTCGGCCTCGATGTAGTCGGCGCGCTGCGAGATCTGGAAGCCGGCCGTGCCGCTCGTGGCACCCAAGCCCACCCGGCCGGAGCCGGTGAACACCTGGCGCGTGACGAGGAACGACGTGATGAGCTCGGCCAGCGTGGTGAACGGCAGCGCGCGGTCCACGAGATAGTTCTCGTGGGTGCCGTAGCTGGCGCCCTTGCCGTCCACGTTGTTCTTGTAGAGCACCACCTCGCTGCCGGGGAAGCCGGCGAGCTCCCGCAGGGCGGCGAGCATGACCCGCTCGCCGGCGACGTCCCAGCGCACGATGTCCTCGGGCGTCATGACCTCGGGCGAGGAGTACTCGGGGTGGGCGTGGTCCACGTAGAGCCGCGCGCCGTTCGTGAGGATCACGTTGGCCGCGCTCGGGTCGTCGTACTCGTCGGCCGCCGGCCGCTCGACCTCCTGGGTCGAGCCCGCCCGGCGCCGGCCACGGCCCGGCAGGCCGGGCTCCACGACGGGCACCTGGCCCGTGACGGGTCCGGACGGCGCGGGCCGCGCGGGGTCGTCGGTCAGCATCGACGGCTGCGCCGAGGCGCGGTCGAGGTGGAACCCGCGCGCGTCCTGCAGCGGGTCCTCGTCGTCATAGTCCCAGCGGGCCTTGCCACCCGACCCCTCGGCGCGGGTGGAGATGGCCCGGTAGGTGGTCACCACCTGGCTCGACAGCAGCATGGGGTTGGCCAGGGGCCGGCCAGGCTGCAGCACTCCGTACTCGGTCTCGATGCCCATCACACGACGCACGCTCACGTCCACCACCCTATGCCGGAGTAGTCCCGATGGTCGGGCAGGTCCGCGCCCGGTCGACGGACGCGGACCTGCCCGGTTGTGGTCAGAGGTACTGGCCGGTGTTCTGGACGGTGTCGATGGTGCGGGGCGTGGCGCCCTCGCCCTTCTTCTGGACGATGGTGCGGATGAAGACGATGCGCTCGCCCTTCTTGCCGCTGATGCGCGCCCAGTCGTCGGGGTTGGTCGTGTTCGGGAGGTCCTCGTTCTCCTTGAACTCGTCGACGCACGCGGTCAGCAGGTGCTCCACGCGGATGCCCTTCTGACCGGAGGCCAGGAAGTCCTTGATCGCGTTCTTCTTGGCCCGGTCCACCACGTTCTGGATCATGGCGCCCGAGTTGAAGTCCTTGAAGAACAGGGTCTCCTTGTCGCCGGAGGCGTAGGTGACCTCCAGGAACTGGTTCTCCTCGTCCTCGGAGTACATGCGCTCCACGACCGAGGTGATCATGCCGTCCAGCGCCTCGGAGACGTTGCCGCCGTACTCGGCCAGGTCGTCCGCGTGGATCGGCAGCTCCTTGGTGAGGTACTTGCCGAAGACCTCCTTGGCACCCTCGGCGTCGGGCCGCTCGATCTTGATCTTCACGTCGAGGCGCCCCGGGCGCAGGATGGCCGGGTCGATCATGTCCTCACGGTTGGAGGCGCCGATGACGATGACGTTGTCGAGCCGCTCCACGCCGTCGATCTCGGCGAGGAGCTGCGGCACGATGGTGGTCTCCACGTCGGAGGAGAGGCCGGTGCCGCGGGTGCGGAACAGCGACTCCATCTCGTCGAAGAAGACGACGACCGGCATGCCCTGGCTGGCCTTCTCCCGCGCCCGGGCGAAGATCAGCCGGATGTGCCGCTCGGTCTCGCCGACGTACTTGTTGAGCAGCTCCGGACCCTTGACGTTCAGGAAGAAGCTCTTCACCTCGGGGTTGCCCCCGTTGGCGCGCGCCACCATCCCGGCCAGGGAGTGGGCCACCGCCTTGGCGATGAGCGTCTTGCCACAGCCGGGCGGGCCGTACAGGAGCACGCCCTTGGGCGGGCGCAGCCCGTGCTCCCGGAACAGGTCGGGGTGCGCGAACGGCAGCTCCACCGCGTCCCGGATGGCCTCGATCTGCGGCCCGAGGCCGCCGATATCCTCGTACTCGATGTCCGGGACCTCTTCGAGGACCAGCTCCTCGACCTCGGACTTGGGCACGATCTCGAACACGAAGCCACTGCGCGTGTCGACCGTGAGCGAGTCCCCGACCCGGAGCGGGACGTCCATCACCGAGCCGGCGAGGCGCACCACGCGCTCCTCGTCCGCCCGGCCCACCACGAGCACGCGGTCGCCGCCCAGCATCTCCTTGACGGTCACCAGCTCGCCGGTGCGCTCGTAGTCGCCCGCGCCAACCACGGTCATGGCCTCGTTGAGCTTGACCTCCTGGCCGGGACTCAGCCGGGTCACGTCCAGGCTGGGGCTCGCGGAGACATGCATCTTGCGGCCGGCGGAGGAGATGTCCACCGAGCCGTCGGCATGAGCCCCGAGGAACACGGCGTAGGTGCCCGGCGGCTTGGCCAGGTCGTCGAGCTGTTTCTTCAGCTCGACTATCTGATCACGCGCCGCACGGAGTGCTTCCGCGAGGCGCTCGTTCTTTGCTGAGAGGAGGGCGATCTGGCGCTCGTAGTCGCGGCTTGGCAAAGGCTCGTGCTCGGGATGGTTGTATCCTGACGTGTTCTCGGTCATGACATCCCCTCTCGTAGTGCCCGAGAGGCGACCATATGACGCAATCGCCTCCGAGAACAGCACTCTAAGCACAGTCACTGACACACCGGGAGTAAGAACACCCGTTTGAGACGTCCGGGGTACCCGATCGTTACAGGCCGTTCACGCAGACGGGGTGTTCCCCGTCTCGGGCGCAACTCCCAGGTCACGTCGAACCTTTCGGACCTTCTTGTCCGATATGGCCCGCTCCCCCAGCTCCTCGGGCGACCACTCGGCCTCGGCCGTCACGGGGTACGCACCCTTGGCAGGACGCCGTTTCCGCAGGGGCGCGACCACGCCGTCGGCCAGCCGGCGGGCCGTGATGAGGAAGCCGGTGTGCCCGATCATCCGGTGCTCGGGTCGGACCGCGAGGCCCTCGAGGTGCCACCCCCGGACCATGGTCTCGAAGGCTGCCGGCTCGCCGAACCGGCCGTCGGAACGGAGATCTTCTGCTGTGCGCGAAAGCTGGGTCGTCGTGGCCACATAGCAGACAAGGACGCCGCCGGGCGCGAGCGCGGTCGCGACGGCGTCGACGTTCTCCCACGGCGCGAGCATGTCCAGGACCACGCGGTCCACGGTGCCGGGCTCGGCCACCTCGGGCAGCACGTCGGCGAGGTCGCCCACGGACAGGTTCCACGCGGGGTGCGGGCCGCCGAAGAAGGTCTCGACGTTGCCCTGCGCGATCGCGGCGAAGTCCTCGCGCCGCTCGATCGAGTGCACGTTCCCGGCGTCGCCGACGGCGCGCAGCAGGGACATCGTCAGCGCGCCGGACCCGACGCCGGCCTCGACCACCCGGGCGCCCGGGTAGATGTCGGCCATGGCGATGATCTGCCCGGCGTCCTTCGGGTAGACGACGGCGGCACCGCGCGGCATCGACAGCACGTAGTCGGCCAGCAGCGGGCGCAGCGCGAGGTACTCGACCTCGGCCGTGTTCACGACCACCGAGCCCTCCGGCTGCCCGATGATCTGCTCGTGCTTGAAGTAGCCCCTGTGCGTGTGGAAGGTGCCGCCCGGCTGCAGGGTGATGGTGTGCAGGCGGCCCTTGGGGTCGGTCAGCTGGACCTTGTCGCCCACGCGGAACGGGCCGCGGCGCAGCTCGGCGCCGGTGGCGGTCGGGGCATCGGTGGGTGTGGTCACGACCGACCAGTCTAGGTGCCCCGGACTGCCCGGGCGACGTCGGCGAGGTCGAGCACGCCCGTGACCCGGTCCCCGTCGACCACCGGGACCAGCCGGGCGCCGCCCGACCGCGTGGCCAGGTGGTTGAGCAGGTCCGTCCCCGACGTCGCGGGGTGCACGGCGCTGCCCTGGACGAACGGGACCGCCACGGCGTCCACCTGGGTCACGGACCGGGCGGCGGCCGGCACCGCGGCGACGGCGTCGTCGTCGAGCACCGCGACCGGGAGGCCGCCGTGCCCCACGACGACCAGGCGGTACGACTCCGCCCCGGGGACGCCTGCGGCGGCCGCCGCCGTCCGGGCGGACAGCGCCTCGGCGAGCGTGGAGCCGAGCGAGACCGAGAGCGCGGGGACCGCGAGCCGGCTCGCGGACAGCGCCGCGACGGCCTCGCGCCGGCGGCCGTTGGTGATCGCCGCCCCGGCGCCCGCCCAGAGGAACGCGCCGATGAGAGCCGACCAGAGCACGGTGGTGAGGTTGGGCGTGGTGCCCTGCGCGAACGGCACCACCAGGGCCCAGAGCAGCACGCCGACGGCGACGACGCGCCCCACCCAGCCGGCCGCGATGGTGCCCGTCGAGCGCTTGCCCGTGACGGCCCAGACCAGCGACTCGAGGATCTGGCCGCCGTCCAGGGGCAGGCCCGGGAGCAGGTTGAACACGCCGACGAAGGCGTTGGAGACCGCGCCCGCGAACAGCAGGAGCGTGGGCACGTCCTGCACCGACGACGCCTGGAAGGCGACCCAGAAGCCGGCGGCGAGGACCAGGTTGGTCAGGGGCCCCACGACGGCGACGAGGAAGCCGTCGAGCGGCTTGCCGAGGCCGCCGGTGTACGCGGTGTGGCCGCCCCAGATGGTGATCGCCAGCTCGGTCACGTTCTGGCCGCGCGCCCGGGCGACCAGCGCGTGCGCGGCCTCGTGCAGGAACACCGAGCCGAACAGGAGCAGCACGAACACGAACGCGACGAGGTAGGCGCCCGCCCCGAGGTGCGGCGCACGCAGCTGCACGTTCGGCACGAACAGGATGGTCAGGACGAGGGCCGCGAGGAACCAGGAGCGCGTGATGATCACGGGCGCGCCGGCGACGCGGCCGATCACGATCCCCTTCGAGCGCTGCGGGTCGGGTGCGGGCGTGGAGGCGGGCTCCGAGGTGGTCACTGGTCAAACCTAACCGGCCGCCCGGCACGCGGGTGACGGCACGCTGTGGACAACTACCGGGGGATGTCAGTGCCCGCCCCTAGGGTTGGGGCCATGACGACGACGGAGCTGACCCAGGGGCTGGAGCAGGACGCGGCGACGGAGGTGGCCGACGCCGCGCCGGCCGTGCGCGCGCCCTCGCGACCGCCGGCCCTGTCCCCGTCGCGCGCCAACGACTTCATGCAGTGCCCGCTGCTGTTCCGGTTCCGCACGGTGGACCGGCTCCCGGAGCCGCCGTCGGCCGCCGCCGCGCGCGGCACGCTCGTGCACGCGGTGCTGGAGCGGCTGTACGACGCCCCGCTGGGCGAGCGGACGCTGGCCGCGGCGCACGACCTGCTGCCCGGCGAGTGGGACCGGCTGCTGGAGGCCGACGACCGGTACACGACGCTGTTCACCGACGGGGTCGGCCCGGACGGCCAGGACCGTGCCGGCTGGCTCGCCGGGGCGGGCTCGCTGCTGGGCACGTACTTCACGCTGGAGAACCCGAACCGGCTGGAGCCGGCCGAGCGGGAGCTCCTGGTGGAGTCGCAGCTCGACGGCGGGCCGCTGCTCCGCGGCATCGTGGACCGGCTCGACGTGGCGCCCGACGGCGCGCTGCGGGTGGTCGACTACAAGACGGGGAAGTCGCCGCGGCCCGGCTACGAGACGTCGGCGGTGTTCCAGATGCGCTTCTACGGGCTGGTGCTGTGGCGCGAGCGCGGGGTGCTGCCCAAGATGCTGCAGCTCGTGTACCTGGGTGACGGCCAGGTGCTGCGCGGCGAGCCGACGACCGAGCACCTGGAGCACACGGAGCAGAAGATCCGCGCGATCTGGTCCGGCATCGAGGAGTCCGCCCGCACGGGCGAGTGGAAGCCCCGCCGGTCCAAGCTGTGCGGCTGGTGCGCCCACCAGGCGATGTGCCCCGAGTTCGGGGGCACGCCGCCGGAGATTCCGGAGGGCGCCGTCGCGCTGCGGCTCGGCATCACGGGCTGACGCACGGCCCGCCGGGTCGGCCAGGGCCTGCCCGGTTCAGCTCGGGTGAGCCCAGCTGAGCCCGGGTGGGGCCCGCTCAGCCGGGCAGGTCCCCGGCGCCGAGCAGGTCGACGACCTCGCCCGCCGCGATCCGGCCGAGCAGGTCGAGGTCGACCTGCTTGAGGGACGCGGCCCGGCTCAGCCCCGGACGTGGCGGCACCGGCACCTCGGCCGGCACGCCGAGGGTGCGGGCACCCGACGCGAGCGCGGAGGTGATGCCGGGGCCGGAGTCCTCGATCGCCACGCAGTCCTCGGCCCGCACGCCGAACAGGCCGGCGGCCACCAGGTACGGCTCGGGGTGCGGCTTGCCGTGCGTCACCTCGTCGCCGGTGACCAGGTGGGCGAAGGTGCCCGCGGGGGCGCCGTCGGCCACGACCTGGGCCTGGCTGCGGTAGGACATGGTCACGATGGCGCACGGCACGTCGGCGGCGCGCAGGTCCTCCAGCAGCTCCAGGACGCCCGCGCGCCACGGCACGGCCTCGCGCAGCTGCTCGTTGACGCGGGCCACGAGCCAGGCCACGATCTCGGCCGGCTCCAGCGGGACACCGGCGTCGTGGAGCATGCCGCCCGTGGTGAGCAGCGCCTGGCCGACGGCGCCGAGCGCGTCCTCGTGCGTCCACGTGGCCCCGTGCGCGACGACGATCTCGTGCTCGGCGCGCATCCAGTAGGCCTCGGAGTCGACGAGGGTGCCGTCCATGTCGAACAGGACGGCGGCGGGCAGGGCAGACGATTCGCGGGGCACCGACACATGCTAGGTGCCGAGATGGAACGGCCGGTAACGGGCGAGGAACGCCCAGGCGGGTGGCGGGCGGGCCCGGGTCGGCCGCGAAGCACCGGATGCCGGACGATAGCGCCATGACGCACACCGCCGCCTCCGGCATCGCCGCCTTCACCTTCGAGATGGGCGTGCTCAAGCGCCTGCGCCGCTCAGGCTGGTGGCAGGTCGGGGTCCGCGACCCGGAGTCCGTGGCCGAGCACAGCCTGCGCGTCGCGCAGCTCGCCGCCCTGCTGGCGGCCGAGGAGGGCGCCGACCCGGCGCGGGCCGCCTACCTGGCGCTGTGGCACGACTCCCAGGAGACGCGCATCACCGACCTGCCGCACACGGCCCGGCCGTACCTCACCAAGCCGGACAACGTCGCGGTCACCCGGGACCAGGTCGCCCCGCTGCCGGACGCCGCCGCGGCGACCGTGCTCGGCGCGGTCACCGAGTTCGAGGTGCAGGAGACGCCGGAGGCCCGCTGCGCCCGCGACGCGGACAAGCTGGAGTGCCTCGTCCAGGCCGTGGAGTACCGGCACGGAGGCCAGGACGGCGTGCAGGAGTGGATCGACTCGTCCTACGCGGCGCTGGTCACCGACGCCGCGAAGCGGGTGGCGGACGCCGCACTCACGCAGTCCCCGATGAGCTGGCGCGACTGAGCCGGCGCGACCGACCCGGCGAGCCCGGGCCTGCGAGCCCGGGCCGGGACGGTCAGTCCGCGAGCAGCTCCTCGGCCCGCTCCTCCTGGCCGGCGTCGAGGTCGGTCTTGTCGAACGCGGCGACGGCCTTGTCGAACGTGCGGTTCACGCGCGGCTCGATCTCGACGACGCTCGCCGGGGTGACGATCGCCCGCTCGTACTCCGCGATCCAGGCGTCCATGTGCGCCACGTAGGCGTCCCGGGCCGCGTCGAGCCTGCCGCCGTCGGACAGCGGCACCGCCTGGGCGTCCTCCTTGGCGGACAGGACGCCGGACCGGGCCTCCTCGGCGAGGTCGGGCACGTCGGTCATGAGCGCCGCGGCGAGCTCCTCCTTCTTGTCGACGTCGGACGTGGCCTCGATCTCGTCGAACCGTCCGCTGACCTCGTCGATGTAGTCACGCATCGTGGACTCGCTGTGCTCCACGGCGTCGAGCAGCACGTCAGCGGGCTCGCTGGTGCGCTCGGCCTGGGACCAGGCGATGCCGCTGCCGGCGCCGGCGACGACGAGCGCACCGACGGCGGAGAGCAGGACCCGGTGATTTCGCAGGTTGAGCATTAGTTCATCGTCACCCGGGCGTGGGGCGTTCCGCGCGCTGACGGGTGTGATCCGCGACGGAACTAACGGTCATATCACCCCATTCCGGTCAGCCGTTGTCGCTCGCTGTCACTCGCGCGTGCGCCGCAGGTGCTCCAGCCGTTCGGCGGCCAGGGCCGCCCGGTTCATCCCGGCGCGGATGTACGGCGCGTCAGTACCGGCGCTCTTCGGGTAGAAGATGCCCAGGTTGATGAGGCTGACGAACGACGCATAGACGAGCTCGTCCTGCACCAGACCCAGGGACAGCAGCGTGCCGATTCCGATGATCGGCAGCAGGTAGACGGCGACGGTGGGCTGCCAGGCCGCGAGCCGGCCGAGCGTCGCGATCTCGCCCCGAGGCACGGAGCTCAGGCCCGCCGCGCGGGCGCGCGCGTTCGTGTCCCACGCGAACCACAGGCAGGCCTGGACCACGACGGCGAAGGTGACGTGACCGACGAGGGTGCCCAGCGGCCACCAGTCCCGCTGCACCAGCGTCGGCAGCACCACGTAGACCACCGGCAGCACCGCCAGCGAGCGCAGGCCGACCTCCGCCGTCACCGCGCGCAGCCGCGCCCCACGGCCCGCGGGCAGGGCCCAGACCGTGCTCAGCTCCGCGAAGACGTTGAGGTACAGACGGGCGCTGACCAGCGCGAACGTCAGCGTCACCAGGCGCACCGGCAGGTTGCCCCACGGGTCCGGGATCGGATAGTCGGCGGCGCGGACGTCGTCGAGGAAGACCAGGCCGGCCCCCGACCGGCCGAACACCTCGTCGGCCATCTCGAACCACTTGGCCTGCCAGGACAGCCCGAGGTCGCGGGACCACCACGTCACGACGAGCGCGGTGGCGGACCACACCAGCACGGCGAAGAGCAACGCCCAGCGCTGGAGGCGGCGGGCCTGCCGCAGGTGCGCCGCGCCCGTCGCGTCCCGGACCTGGCCGGTGCGCACCTGCAGCATGCGGCGCTGGCGGGCCACCGTCCCGGCCCCCGGAGAGAGGTCGCGCAGCTGCTGCCACGCGTTGCGCGGCCGCTCCCGGCCGTCCTGCTCCAGGATCGCCACCTCGTCGCCGAACACCCGGCCGATCTGCTCGAACCTCGGGGCCCCCGGATCGACCGGCGTGACCAGCAGGCGGCGGCGCGGGTCGGCGTCGGTCAAGTCCTCCAGGAGCCGGGCCAGGCCGACCGACGCGACGTAGAACTGGTCGGGCACCGTGCCGTCGGGGTTGTGCGGTATCCCGGCGATCGCGACGAGCAGCGCGCCCAGGGAGTACAGGTCGGCCAGCGGGTGCCCGACGCCGTCGCGGCGCACCTCGGGCGCGGCGAACACCCCTTCGCCCTGCCCCTGGCCCGTGATCGACCGGGCGTGGAGGTGGTTGACGCCGAGGTCGACGAACCGCAGCCGGATCCGCCCGGGCTGTTCGTCCTGGACGATGATGTTGGACGGCGTCAGGTCGTCGTGCCGCCGCCCGTCGCGCTCGAGGTCCGCGAGCGCGCTCAGCAGGGCGCCGCCCAGCTCGCGCAGCGCCGGGGTGTCGACCGGCCGCAGGATCTCCCGCGTGGGCGGCGCCTGCCCGGCGGCGCGGCGGGCCAGGTACTCCCCCATCGTCCGGCCGCGCACCAGGTCCATGAGGATCCAGCTGTCGTGGCTCGCCCAGACGGGCACCGCCGGGGACGGCTCGTCGGCGTCCGGGCGGCCGTGCTCGGCCAGGTACCCACGGGTCCCCGCCACGATCGTCGGGATGGTCAGGTACGGGTGGATGACGCACTTGAGCACGAAGGCCGCCGTCCGCCCCCGGGACGGCTGCGCGAGTCGTCCGGTGAGGATGATCGACGTCGTGCCGGGCCGGTAGAACTCCAGGCTCGTGAGGTCGAGCGCCGCCCACTCCGACAGCGTCCCTGCGGACGCGGCGTCCGCCGGCCCGGAGCCTGAGCCCGCGCCGGTCCCGTCCGCCCGGCCCGGGTCGTGGAGCGCGGCGAGGGCGCGCCGCACGTCGGGGTCTCCCACGAGCGCGCCGCTGACGTCGGCCGCGGGACGTCCGGCGACCACGACGTCCCACGGGGCGTCGCCGTGGAACCGCATCCGGTCCGAGCTGTGCATGGCGACGAGCGTGAGCAGGTAGTACCCGAGGTAGCCGGCGGTGCGCGGCTCCACCCCGCTGGCGCCGCTCGTCCCGCCGGGCCCGCCGGGCACGGCGGCGTCGGCCCGTTCGGTCCACCAGTCCCACAGCAGCTCGATCTCCCGCTCGCGGGTGACCTGGAACCGGTCCGCGTACGCCCGCTCGTCGAGCGGGACGTCCAGGAGCGCGGCGTGCCAGTCCTGGACGCGCCAGCCGTCCAGGCCGGCCCTGCGGCGTCCCGGCGCGCCGTCGCGCCCGGTCAGCTCCCGCACGACACCCGTCAGGTGCTCCAGGCTCCCGCGCGTCCCGTCCCCCTGCCGCCCCCTGGTCACGGTTGGCGACGATAGCGAAGTTCCAGGCCCGTGCGCTGGGAGAACGCCCCGATCGCGCGAACCACCGGGAAGCGGGCGGCCCCCTGGGCGCACCCACCAAGCACCCACCGAGCACCCACCACGCCCCCGCCGCGCGCGTCGCGTCGTCCTGCGCGATGCTGGCCCTCGATCGACGGTTTCGGCCGCCGAGTCCCGGCAGCGACCGAAGGGAAGACAGACCGTGTTCGGACCCGATTTCTTCGAGCGGCTCTCGCAGCGGATGTACTACGACCTCGACGGTCACCCGATCACCCAGGACCAGTGGTCGGTGCTGCGGCTCGGCGCCGGGGCCGCGCACATCGCCCGCGACCACCTCGGGATCTACCACGTGTCCACCGTGTGGACGGGGATCGACACCGCCGCACCCCTCGAGGACGACGACGACCACACCCCGCTCATCTACGAGACGATGGTCTTCGTCGAACGGCTCGACCCGGACGGCGTGCTCTCCGAGGACGAGCGCCTCGACTGCACGGAGCAGTACGCCGAGATGCACGCCACGCGCGAGGACGCGCTGGCCGGGCACCGGCGCGCGACGGCGCTGGTGCGCGAGTGGATCACGAAGGGTCGCCCGGAGCGCTGAGGTACGCAGCTCTGGGGCAAGCAGCTCTGACGACGACGCAGGGGGAGCCATGATGCAGACCAGCACGCCTTCGCTGACCGCCCTCTTCACCGGGCGGCGTGCCGCACGCCGCGCCGTCCACGGCCCCCCGGCCTACGGTGAACCGATGCACGGAACCACCCCGCGGGACCTCGGTCCCGCGGGTGCGCGCGCACTGCTGGCCGAGGTCTTCGAGCCCAGCACCGACCGGCTGGCCCACTCGCTCGGGGTCGGCCGGCGGGCCGAGCACGTCGCCCGCGTGCTGGGCCGGTCCGACCTGCTGGTGTCCGCGGCGTACCTGCACGACATCGGCTACGCGGCCGCGGCCCGCGACACCGGGCTGCACCAGCTCGACGGCGCCCGCTACCTGCGCCGCCTGGGCGCGCCGGACGAGCTGACGAGCCTCGTCGCGCACCACACGTCGGCCCTGGTCGAGGCCGGCGAGCGCCACCTCGACGCGCACCTGCGGGGCGAGTTCCCGGTGCCGACGGACAGCGACCTGCTGGACCTGCTCACCTACTGCGACATGACCACCTCGGCCCAGGGCCGGCCCGTCAGCGTGGACGAGCGGCTGACCTGCATCTACGACCGCTACGCCCCGGGCCACCTCGTGTCGCGCAGCATCCACCGCGCGGAGCCGCAGCTGCGGCGGCTCGTGTCCGCCGTCGACGAGCGCCTCCGGCGCGGCTGAGGCCCGGCCCGAGCGGCCCGGCCCGAGCAGGACGGCCGGGCGGGACCGCCCGGCGAACCGTTCAGGTCAGGAACGGCTCGGCGCGCGACAGGTCCACCGCGTGGTCGATGCGCAGCCGCATCGACGGGTGGATCTCCAGCTCGCCGAGCCGGTCCACCGGCTGCCACACCACCTCGCTGGACTCCTGCGAGGTCCGGACGGCGCCGCCGGTGACCGTGGCGCGCATGCAGATGGAGAACTGCGCGCGGACCTCGCCGTCCGAGTAGACGATCACGTGCCGCGGGTCGGTGTAGATGCCCACCAGGCCCGTGATCCGCACGCGGTAGCCGGTCTCCTCCTCGGTCTCCCGGACGCCGGCCTGCCGCACGGTCTCCCCGGGGTCGATGCCGCCGCCCGGCAGCGCCCAGAGGTCGTTGTCGGTGCGGTGGATGAGCAGCAGGCGCCCGCCGTCGTCGCGCACGGCCACCGTGACCGAGGGCACCACCGAGTTCACCGCCGGCGCGGCCGGGTCGTCGAAGTAGTCGAGCCGCGTCATCACGACACCTCGTCCGGGTCCTCCGTCCGCGGCCAGACCGTCAACGGCGTCGCGGCGTTCCAGACCCGCTCGAAGCCCGCCTGGTAGGCGGGCGCCATCGACGCCTCGGGACCGTCCTTGAGGTGCAGCAGCGGGTTCGCGCCCGCGGGCGAGCCCCACACGTGCGTGTTGACCAGCAGGTCGTCGTCGAACCGGAAGGTCGTGGCGTACAGCGTGCTGTCGTGCAGCCGCACCTCGACGCCCGGCGTGCCGAGCGCGGGGGCCAGGTAGGCCAGCACCAGGGCGATGCGCCCGGCGAGGCCCGTGCCGCCCTCCTCCGCGGTGCGCACGGTGACGGCGCTGCCCTCCGGGTCGCCCAGCAGCAGGCGCACCTGCACGCCCCGCGCCGCCATGGTGACGATCTCGGTGGTCAGGTCCAGGGTCTGGTCCGGCAGGAACGTCGCCGCGAACGCGTGCAGCTCGAAGCGCTGCTCCACGCCGGCGAGGAAGGCCCGCCAGGTCCCGGACGGCACGGCGCGCCGCGCCGGATAGACGCCGACGATCTCCTGCGCGGCGGCCTCCGCCCGGTCGACGTCGCCCCACAGCGCCGCGACGTCACAGCCCAGCGCCTCGGAGACCGCGACGCGATGGCGCGGGTGGGGCGTGCGCCCCTGAGCCACCCAGCGTTCCACGGTCTTCGGGTCGACGCCGACGGCGGCCGCGAGCCGGACCTGGCTCAGTCCGGCTTGGCTCATCGCCGCGACCAGTCGTTGGTTTCTCACGTGTCATCTCACCCCCTCAGGGACGTATCTATCACCGAAACGTCCCGGGCGCTGCCGATGGCACGTCCCATGTGCCCGGCGCACAGTGGTATCAGCTAGTCCACCTGTCCGACCCGTGTCCCGGAGAGCCTCGTGAACCCCATTGCCTCGCAGTCGGTCACAGAACGTCTTGGCGATGTCATCGACCTGCTGCGGCATGTCCGCGCGGACTGGATCGAGGTCCTGACGGTCACGCCCGAGCGCGTGTGCCTGCAGCCCTGGCACCTGGACGACGGCGAGAGCATCGCGCGAGCGCTGGGCCTGGAGCACGCCATCGACCAGCGGATGATGAACCCCGGCTACACGCTGTGGTCCGGCGAGTGGCGCGGCGTCGAGGTGCAGGTCCGCGGCGCGCTGCGGGCCGGCGTGCCGGTCTTCTGAGCGGGCGGCCCCGGCGCCGACACGCCGCCACGCAGCGGATTCGCCCGTCCGCGAACGCGGCCGTGCCCCTGGTCACGTCGGGCGCCGCACACCCTAGGGTGGGGGGATGACCGACGCGCATCACGAGCAGCCGGAGCAGGCCTCGCCTCGCCAGACCGTGCTCCTCGCTGCCTTCGAAGGTTGGAACGACGCGGGGAGCGCCGCCACGACGGCGCTCACGCACCTGGCCGAGGTGTGGGGCGCCGAGAAGGTGACCGAGCTCGACCCCGAGGAGTTCCACGACTTCCAGGTCAACCGCCCGTACATCTCGCTGGACGACGACGGGAAACGCTCCATCACCTGGCCCACGACCACGATCTCGGTGGCGCAGGTGGGCGAGCGCAAGGTCGTGCTGGTGCACGGCGTCGAGCCGTCGATGCGCTGGCGCAAGTACTGCGAGGAGCTGCTGCGCGTGGCGGACGAGCTGGGGGTCCGCACCGTGATCACGCTCGGCGCGCTCCTGGCGGACGTCCCGCACACCCGGCCCATCCCGATGACCGCCACCTCGGACAGCGTGGGCCTGCAGTCCGTGCTGGACATCGAGGCCAACACCTACCAGGGCCCCACGGGGATCGTCGGGGTGCTGCAGCACGAGGCCGCGGAGCGCAACCTGCAGTCCGTCAGCCTGTGGGCGGCCGTGCCGCACTACGTGGCCAACCCGCCGTCGCCCAAGGCGACGCTCGCGATCCTCACGCGCGTGGAGGAGATCCTGGGCGAGACGGTCCCGATGGGCGAGCTGCCCGACGACGCCGCGGCCTGGCAGCACGGCGTGGACGAGCTGGCGTCGGAGGACTCGGAGATCTCCGAGTACGTGGCCCAGCTCGAGGAGGCCAAGGACACCGCCGAGCTCCCCGAGGCGTCCGGCGACGCCATCGCGCGCGAGTTCGAGCGCTACCTGCGCCGGCGCGACGGCGGCGGCAAGGACAGCGGGCCCGAACGGCTCTGAGCCGGGGTCACGTAACAAGCACAGTCAGGTAAGAAGCAGTCACGTAAGAAGCACAGAGGCCTGAGCCCCCGCGGGGTTCAGGCCTCTGACGTGTTGTCCGGCGTGACGATCACGCGCGGCTGGAGATGGGCTCGATCCGCACACCTGCGTCCGGCCCGTGGAAGCCCACCCATGTCTCGAGACACCGTGCGGCGTCCTCGACGCGGTCGTAGACCGGTGCGTATCCCGGTCCGTTACGTACCACTCGGTATCGCGTGCTGCACCTGGGCGCCGTCGTGACGGTGACCCGGGTCTCACCCGTGAAGTCTTCCTCGTACTCCGTCATGCTCCCCATCCTGCCCCGGGTTAAATGCAAACGGAAGCAGGGGCCAAAACTAACCTGTCGGGCGCCTGGCGCGGTTCTGGCCTACCTCGTCGCAACCGGCCCGGAATCGGGTGCCCGAGGGGTCAAAGACGCACTCCCAGCAGGGCGTTTACCGTCCGGGCGATGATCCCGGGGGCGCCCTCCTCGTCGGCGGAGGTGCCCCGCGACGGGTCCAGGGAACGCTCAGCCCACGCGTCGACGGCGGCCAGCGCGGCGGGTGCGTCGAGGTCGTCCGCCAGGGCCGCGCGGACCGCGGACAGGGTCGAGTCGGCCGACGGACCGCCGTTGCCTGAGACCGCGTCGCGCCACCGGACGAGCCGCGCCTCGCCCGCCGGCAGCGACGTCTCGTCCCACTCCCACTCGGTGCGGTAGTGGTGGGCCAGGAGCGCGAGGCGGATCGCCATCGGGTCGTGCCCCTCGTCCCGCAGCCGGGAGACCAGCACCAGGTTGCCCAGCGACTTGCTCATCTTCTCGCCCTGGTAGGCAACCAGGCCGGCGTGGACGTGCGTGCGGGCACCGGCCGGCTCGCCGCCGCCGGTGGCCGGACACAGCACACGCAGGTGCGACGTCGACATCTCGTGGTGCGGGAACAGCAGGTCCGAGCCGCCGCCCTGCACGTCGAACCGCTCCCCCGCCGCCACGTCGAGCCCGTCGCGCGCGATCACCGCGCACTCGATGTGCCAGCCCGGGCGGCCGGTGCCGAGCGGACCGCCGTCCCACGCGGGCTCGCCCGCGCGCTCACGCCGCCACAGCAGCGGGTCCAGCGGGTCCTTCTTGCCCTCCCGGTCCGGGTCCCCGCCGCGCTCCGCGAACGTGGCCAGCGCCTGCTCGCGGTCGAGGTGCGCGACCGCGCCGAAGCGCGGGTCGGCGGTGAGGTCCGCGTAGACGTCGCCCAGCTCCGGCGTGGACCCGCCGGCGCCCGGCTCCAGCGACACGCGGTACGCGGCGCCCGACTCCAGCATGGTCGCCACGGCGCGGGCGACGTCCGGGGCCGACTCCACGGCGCCCGTCCACGTCGCGGGCGGGATCACGCCCAGCGCCGTCATGTCCTCGCGGAACAGCGCGATCTGCGAGGCCGCGAGCTCGCGCCAGTCCATGCCGGTCGCCTCGGCGCGCTCCAGCAGCGGGTCGTCGACGTCGGTCACGTTCGACGCGTAGGTGACGTCCTTGCCGGCGTCGCGCCAGGCACGCACCAGCAGGTCGAAGGTCACGTAGGTGTTCGCGTGCCCGATGTGGGTGGCGTCGTACGGCGTGATGCCGCACGCGTACAGCCGCGCCTGCGGGCCCGGCGCCGCCTCCACGAGCTCACCCGTCGACGAGTCGTGGACCCGCACCGGGGCGGGCGCGGGAGAGCCGGGGAGCAGCGGGACTTGGGGTGTGGGCCAGGCGTGCACGCGACCAACGATAACCGCAGGCTGTGACACTCCCGGACCATGTCAGGGCCCCGGTGCGTGTGTTCTACGCGACGCCGCCCTGCGCGTCGATCGTGCCCGACATCAGCAGGTACACGACCACGGCGGCGAGCACGAGCCGGTAGTACACGAACGGCTTGTAGGAGTAGTTGCCGATGATCTTGAGGAACCCGATGATCACCGCGTAGCCCACGCCGAACGCGACGACCGTCGCCAGCAGGATGGCGCCCCAGCCGGGCGACCCGGCCGGCAGCGGCTCGCCGAGCGTCTTGACGAGCTGGTAGAAGCCCGAGCCGAGCACGGCCGGGATCGCCAGCAGGAACGAGTAGTCCGCCGCGGCCTTGCGGGTGAAGCCCATGGCCAGGCCGGCCGTGATGGTGCCGCCCGAGCGGGACACGCCCGGCACCAGCGCGAGGGCCTGGGCGAACCCGAAGCCGATGGCGCTGCGGCCGGTCAGTGACGCCAGCTCGCGCTCGCGGCGGCCGAAGATGTCCGCCAGGAGCAGCAGGATCGCGAAGAACGCCAGGGTGAAGACGGTGATCCACAGGTTGCGCAGCGTCGTCTCGATGTAGTCCTGGAACAGCAGGCCCAGCACCACGATGGGGACCGAGCCGAAGATGATGTACCAGCCCATCGCGGCGTCCGGGTTGGCGATCACGCCGGGGCGGCCGTGCCGCACGTCGACGGAGCCGGGGCGCGGACCCAGGCCCGCGCGGGCGCGCCAGCCCCTGCCGTAGGCGCCCGTCAGGGCCTTGAACCAGGCGACGAGGATGACGCCGATCTTCTTGCGGTAGTAGATGATCACCGCGGCCTCGGTGCCGATCTGCGTGATGGCCGTGAAGGCCGCGCCAGGGTCGCTCGACCCGATCAGCTCGCCGACGATCCGCAGGTGCGCCGACGACGAGATCGGGAGGAACTCGGTCAGGCCCTGGACGAGGCCCAGAAGGATGGCTTCCCACGCAGTCACGGGCCGTGACACTACCCCACGGCGCGCCTCCTGACGCACCCGCGTCAGCCGCGGGTAGCCTGCCGCACATGGAACGACGCCGGGTGGGCAGGTCGGGCCTGCGGGTCTCGGAGCTCGGGCTCGGCACCATGACATGGGGCCGCGACACCGACGAGATCGACGCGGCCGAGCAGGTACGGGACTTCCTCGACGCCGGCGGCACCCTCGTGGACACCGCGGCCAGCTACGCCGACGGCGACTCCGAGCGCGTGATCGGCACGCTCCTGTCCGGCAAGGTCGCGCGCAGCGAGCTGGTGCTGGCCACCAAGGCGGGCATTCGGTCGGAGACGCGCCCGGGCGGCGGCCCGGGCCGCGTCGTGGACGCCTCCCGCGGCGCCCTGCTCGACAGCCTCGACGAGTCGCTGGTGCGGATGGGCACCGACCACGTGGACCTGTTCCTCGTGGCCTGCCCCGACCCCAACACGTCGCTGGAGGAGACCTGCAACGCGCTGCGGATCGCGGTGACCAGCGGGCGGGCCCGGTACGTGGGCCTGAGCAACCACCCCGGCTGGGCGACGGCCCGCGTGGCGACGCTCCTGGAGCCCGACGTCGGCCTGGCCGCCGTCGAGCTCGAGTACTCGCTGCTGCAGCGCGGCGTGGAGCGCGACGTCGTCCCGGCCGCCGACGCCCTGGGTGCCGGGCTGCTCGCCTGGTCGCCCCTCGGGCGCGGCGTGCTCACCGGCAAGTACCGGCGCGCCATCCCCGCCGACTCCCGGGCCGCCGGGGCGCTGGCGGGCTTCGTCCAGTCGTACCTGGAGGGGCCGGCGTCCGCCGTCGTCGAGGCCGTGGCGACCGCGGCTGAGGGGCTGGGCCGCGCCGCCGGGGAGGTGGCGCTCGCCTGGCTCCTGGAGCGCGAGGGCATCGCGTCGGCGATCGTGGGCGCGCGGACGCCCACCCAGCTCCGTTCGTCGCTGGCGGCCGTGACCCTCGAGCTGCCGTACGAGGTGCACGCCGCGCTCGACGACGTCTCCGCCCCGGAGATCGGCTATCCGGAGCGCTGGTGACCGTTCGCCCGCCCGGACGTGAGCCCGGGCCTGAGCCCGCGCCGGGTCAGCGCTGCTGCGCAGGCTGGGGCTGGTCCTCCGACTCCTCGACCTCGCCCAGGTCGTCGTCGAAGTCGAGATCCTCGAGGTCCTCCAGGTCCTCGTCCGACTCGTCGTCCTCGTCCTCGTCGTCGTCCACCTCGTCAGCCAGGTAGAACGGCGTCACCTCGCCGAACACCGTGGCCAGGGAGTCCTCGTACACCTCGTAGGCGTCGGCAAGGACGTCGTAGGCGTCGTCGACAGCGGGGTCGTCGTCACTCCGGCGAGTGGCGACCGCGTGGTGGTGGGCCTCGAGTGCGGCTACGAGGCGGTCGAGCGCGGCACGCGGTTCAACGGTCATGCCTTGAAGGTAGCGCCCCATGGGCCACAATGGGCAGACGAAATTCATTGCTGTCACCGGTCTGCAATCAAACCGGCATAAACTGACCTCACCCGCGACCCGAGGACGGTGCATCAGATGGCGAGAGACGGCTCCGTGTTCCGCAAGAACAGTCAGTACGAGTACCGCGTCGTGACCTTCGAGCCGGACACCTCGGTGCCGGACGCCCGCAAGGTGCTCACCGACGAAGCCGAGTACGGCCGTTGGGAACTGGCCCGGACCCTTCTCTACATCGGCGGCAGACGCAAGGTCTGGCTCCGCCGCAAGATCATCAAGGTCTCCTCGACCCTCTGACCCCCGTGTCGGACGTACGGGTCACCCGCGTGACCTGTACGTCTGACACGTGCGCGCGCGTCGGAGCGGGCGGGCGCGTCGGCGCGGGCGGGCGCCCGCCCGGCCGCGTCAGCAGGTGGCGAGCAGGCGGTCCAGCACGCGCGTGCCGAACTTCAGGGCGTCGGTGGGCACGCGCTCGTCCACGCCGTGGAACATGCCGGCGAAGTCCAGGTCGTTCGTGAGCTGCAGGGGCGCGAAGCCGTAGCCGGTGATGCCCAGGCGGTGCAGCGACTTGTTGTCCGTGCCGCCCGAGAGCGTGTACGGCAGCACCTTCGCGCCCGGGTCCTCGGCGTCGATCGCGGCGACCATCGCGTCGACCAGCGACCCGCTGAACGGCACCTCCAGCGCCGTGTCCAGGTGGATCGGCTCGATCCGGACGTTCGGCCCGGCCAGCTCGCGCAGCGTCGCCATCCCGGCCTCCTCGTGGCCCGGCAGGAGCCGCACGTCCACGGTCGCCTCGGCGCGGCCCGGGATCACGTTCGCCTTGTACCCGGAGGCGAGCTGGGTCGGGTTGGACGTGTTGCGCACCGTGGCGCCCACGAACTTCGCCACCGGGCCGAGCGCCGCGACCAGCGCGTCGATCGTGGCCGGGTCCTCGTAGTCCACCGGCAGGCCGGTCAGGTCGCCGACGCCGCGCAGCAGCGCGTCGACCGTCGGGGTGATCGTGGTGGGCCAGGCGTGCTGCCCGATCCGCGCGACGGCGGCGGCGAGCTCGGTGACCGCGTTCTCCTCGTTGACCTGCGAGCCGTGCCCGGCCCGGCCGTCGGCGATCAGCCGCAGCCAGGCGATGCCCTTCTCCGCCGTCTGCAGCAGGTAGGCGCGCTTGCCGCCCACCTCGACCGAGTAGCCGCCGACCTCGGAGATCGCCTCGGTGGCGCCCTCGAACAGGTCGGGGCGGTGGTCCACGGCCCACCGAGCGCCGTACACGCCGCCCGCCTCCTCGTCGGCGAAGAACGCGACCACGACGTCGCGCGCGGGCTTGCGGCCCTCGCGCACCATCTGCCGCACGACGGCCAGGATCATGGCGTCCATGTCCTTCATGTCGACGGCGCCGCGGCCCCACAGGAGCCCCTCGGTGAGCTCTGCGCCGAAGGGATCCACGCTCCAGTCGTCCTTCGCGGCGGGCACCACGTCGAGGTGGCCGTGCAGCACCAGCGCGGGCCGGCTGCGGTCCTGCCCCTCCAGCCGGACGACGACGGACGCCCGCCCCGGGCTGGACTCGAACAGCTCGGGCTCCAGGCCGACCTCGTGCAGCAGCTCCATGACGTACTCGGCCGCGGCACGCTCCCCCGGGCCCTCGTTGTCGCCGTAGTTCGACGTGTCGAACCGGATCAGCTCCTGGCAGATCCGGATGACCTCGTCGGCGGCGGTGGGCACGGGCGCGGCGGTGGGAACAGTCTCAGTCACAGGGCCACGGTAACCGGCCGCGCGAGGCGGCCGGTCCACCGTGGCCCGGTGTCTCACACCTCAGACCAGGCCGCGACGCTCCAGCAGCGGCGTGATCTCGGCGGCGCGTCCCCGCAGGTCCGCGAACGAGGCCAGCGGGTCCTGCGAGCCGCCGCGGGCGAGCAGCTTGCGCCGGAACGCCTCGCCGTTCTCCCGGGTCAGCCCGCCGTTCTCGGCGTACCACTGCACGGTGTCCGCGTCGAGCACCTCGGACCAGATGTACGAGTAGTACCCGGCCGAGTACCCACCCCCGAAGATGTGGTTGAAGTAGGTGCTGCGGTACCGCGGCGGCACGGACGCGAAGTCGACGCCGGCCGCGGCGAGCGCCGCCGCCTCGAAGGGCAGCACGTCGTCGACCGACGTTGGCACCTGCTCCGGCGTGAGCTGGTGCCACGCCTGGTCGAGCAGCGCGGCGGCGAGGTACTCGGTGGTCGAGAAGCCCTCGCCCCAGACCCGGGAGGCGAGCATGGTGTCGACCCACTCGGCGGGCATCGGCTCGCCCGTGGTGTGGTGGACGGCGAACGACTTCAGGATCCGCGGCTCCCACGACCACATCTCGTTGACCTGCGACGGGTACTCGACGAAGTCGCGCGGCACGGAGGTGCCGGACTGCGACGGGTAGCGGACGTCGCTGAGCAGGCCGTGCAGCGCGTGCCCGAACTCGTGGAACAGCGTGGTCACCTCGTCCCACACGAGCAGCGTGGGCTCGCCCGCCGGCGGCTTGACGATGTTCAGGTTGTTGACCACCACGGGCTTCCCGCCCAGCAGGTCGCCCTGCACGACGAGGCTGTCCATCCAGGCGCCGCCCCGCTTGGACTCGCGCGTGTAGAGGTCGGCGAGGAACAGGCCCAGGCCCGTGTCCGGCTCCCCCGGCTCGACCGAGTCGAACACCTCGAACACCCGCACGTCCGGGTGGTAGCCCGGCAGGTCGGCGCGCTCGGTGAAGGAGAGCCCGAACAGCAGGCCGGCCGCCTGGAACACGCCGTCGTGCAGCACGCGCCCGAGCTCGAGGTAGGGGCGCAGGGCGGCGTCGTCCAGGTTGAAGCGCTCCTTGCGCACGGCCTCGTTGAGGTAGGACCAGTCGGCGGCGGCCACGCCGTCCGCGCCGTCGCTGCCCGACGGCGCCCCGCTCACCTTCGCGAGCTCGCCCGCCTCGCGCCGCGCGTTGGCGACGGCGGCGGGCGCGAGGCGCCCGAGCATCTCGTTGACCGCCGCCGTGGTGCCCGCGGTCGCGTCCGCGGCGATGTAGGCCGCGTGGTGCTCGTAGCCGAGGAGCTGCGCGTGCTCGGCCCGCAGCCGGGCGAGCTCCAGCAGCACCTCGCGGGTGTCGGTCTCGCCGCCCGTGGCGCCGCGGGCCATGGAGGCGGCCTGCACGCGCTCGCGGGTGGCCGGGTTCTCCAGCGAGGCCAGCACGTTCTGGTGCGTGAAGAGCTGCATCTCCAGGAGCCAGCCGTCCTGGCCGCGGGCCTCGGCGGCGGCCCGGGCGCCCGCCCGGGCGTCGGCGGACAGGCCGGCGAGGTCGGCCTCGTCCGTCACGAGCACGCTCGCCTCGTTGGCGCCGGCCAGGAGCTTGCGCCCGAAGCTCGCCTCGAGCGACGTGATGCGCGCGTTGAGGTCGCGCAGCGTGTCCTGGTCCTGCGGCGACAGCTCGATGCCGGAGCGCTGGAACCGCGTCAGGAGCTTCTCGAGCAGGTAGGCGGTGTCGGGCTCCAGGTCGAGGTCGCCCGCTTCGGCGGCGTCGGCCAGGGTGCGCACGCGCGCGTGGAGGCGCGCGTCCATGTTGATCGCGTCCTGGTGGGCGGCGAACTGGGGCGCGAGCCGCTCCTGGACGTCCTCCAGGCCGGGGGTCGAGTCCGAGGGGAGCTGGTTGTAGTACGCCCGCGCGGCGCGGCCCAGGAGCTGCCCGGCGCGTTCCAGCGCCTCCAGCGTGTTCTCGACCGTGGCGGGTTCCGGGTTGGTGGCGATCGCCTCGACCTCGGCGCGGTGGGCGGCCATGCCGGCCAGGATCGCCGGCTCGTAGTGCTCCTCGCGGATCGCGGCGAAGTCGGGCAGGCCGTACGGCAGCGTGGACGGGGCGGCGAACGGGTTGGCCGGGTCCAGCTCCGCGGGCGCGGTGGTCTCATGGGTCGAGGTCATGGGGAACATCCTCGCCCATCGGTCGCCTCGCGGACGCCCCCTTTCCGTGCGGGCGCAGCGGTTAGGGTCGTGGGCGTGGATCCGCTCCGGCTCGTCGGCACCTGGGACTTCCGGCGGGAGATCGAGCACGCCGACGGCGCCGCGTACACCGCGGACGGCGAGGCCGTCTTCTCCCCGGAGGAGGACGGCCGCGTGCGCTGGGCGGAGCACGGCACCCTGCGCTGGGCCGGGGGCAGCACGCCGGTGTCGCGCACGCTGTTCCTGGTCCGGGACGGCTCGGGCAGCTCCGGCGGGGACAAGCCGGCCGCAGGGCCCGGGACGGGCTGGCGCGTCACCTTCGAGGACGGCCGGGACTTCCACCCGTGGACGGCGGGCGCCGTCGAGCACCTGTGCGGTCGGGACCTGTACGAGGGTGGCGTGGCGCTCCCGGCCCGACCGGCGTCGTCCTGGGAACTGACCTGGCACGTCACAGGCCCGGAAAAGGACTACCTGCTGCACACCCGCTACACAGCCCGTTGAGTGCGGGGTATTTGTCGGCCGACGGCCTTCGAGCCGACAAATACCCCGCAC
>NZ_JBHWZO010000056.1:0-27716 GCF_042728455.1 Promicromonospora sp. NPDC060204 | reverse complement strand
CTGCCCGACCAGCGAGTTGTGCGCCAACGGACTCGCCTCCCGCGCAGCCCTCTCCCCCACGACCAGCGCCTGCACACCCGCCGCCCACGACTGCAACCGCGCGCACGCACCGGCCAGCTCCCCCAGGAGGTCGTCGGACAACCCGCCGAGCAGAGCAGACCCTGCCTCGGCAGCGGCTCCCGGCCCGGTGTATCCCTCGACCACCCACGCCAGCTCAGCGCCCGGCGCGCCGGACAGCGCCTCGACGGGCCACCGCTCCAGCTCGACCGATGCGCCCGGGGCGCGCTGCCGGTCCCGCTCGCCGAACAGGGCCTCGCCCTCGGCGAACAGCGCGGCGAGCCAGGCGTCGTCGGGCATGGATCCGTCCGCAAGATCGTCGCCGGACACCGCACCCGGGGACGTCGCTGCCGCCACGCCGCCGCCGTCGTCGCACCACTGCCTGCCCATGCCGCCACCCCCTTCGAACCGAAACATCAACCAACAACACCATTCCAACGGACGTTTGTTCGATCCTAGATCGCGCCACTGACATCCGCCTGCTCTTCTGCCCGGCGCGTAAAACGACATCCGTCAGCGCGTGCCGACCCGGCGGGGGCCTCGGCGCCACCGAGGCGCTGAGCGGCTCCGGCGTCGCCGCGCCGTCGGCTACCTGCCGAAGAAGAACCCGGGCGACATCCCCGCCGCCACCCGGGCCGCCGTGCACGTGAGCTGGGCGCACCAGCACGGACTCAACCCGTGACGCGCGCCCCGTGCGGGGGCGAACGTCACCGCGCCCCGGTGCGCCGGAAGGGCGCCGCGAGCGTCGGCACGACGTGCTCGCGCCGGACGACCAGGAGGACGACCGTGACCACGGCGTAGACCGCCGACAGCGCGAACCGGCCGGTCGTGGACGTCACGGCGAACTGGACCGCGAACAGGCCGAGCAGGGTCCAGGCCGACCAGCGATGGAACCGCAGGGCGAGGAGGATCGCGACGCCCATCATCGTCTGCGTGGCGGTGAGCAGCACCTCCTCGACCTGACGGGTGTCCAGCGCGAGGGGCGCGGTGCCGCCGCCGAGCAGGTAGGCGATCGGCAGGGAGCCGACCAGCAGGGTCCACTGGTTGATCTTCGAGGAGATCAGGGTCGCGATGGCCGCGGTGCCCTTGCCGCGCGACGCGAACAGCACCGCGATGATGAACTCGGGCGCCTCCGAGGCGAGCGGGGCGAGCCACTGGACCAGCAGGAACTCGTCGACGCCGAGCTGCGACCCCGACTCCACGAGCGACTCGGCGAACGGCTCCGCGCAGGCGAGGATCACGCCGGCGGCCAGGACGAACAGGGCGACGACGGTGGTCCGGCGCGCCCGCCGCGGCAGGTTCCCGACGGCGGCGGCGGTGCCGATCAGGTCGGGCTCCTCGGCCTCGCCGCGCGTGAGCTTGTACATGTAGAAGCCGAACCAGGCGATCAGCGCGACGCCGAGCACCAGGTGGATGTGGCCGGTCGCGGGGATCACGAAGGCGGCGACGCCCGCGATGAGGAGGAAGCCGAGCTCCAGCCGGTTGCCGGGTTCCAGCGCGAGCGCGGTGGCGGGCTTCTTGCTCAGCCGGCCGGCGACGTACAGCGCGACGAGCACGACCAGCGGCCAGCCCAGTCCCAGCAGGAGCCGGTTGGACCCGGTCATGTTCGCGGCCGCGTACTGCACGTACGTGGGGTCGGACCCGGCCGTGTACGCGTAGTACAGGTCGACGGCATACTCGGGCAGCACCGCGATCAGCGCCAGGACCGCGATCGCGAACCCGCCCGAGACGTCGACCTGGGCGGCCTCCGCCGCCCACGCCAGCACGAACGAGGCGGCCACGACGGCCGCGCCGAACAGGACCAGGGAGAGCACCGGCGCGGGGTGGGTGGACGACAGGCGCAGGAACAGGGCGGGCGCCATGATCGCCAGGGTGATCGCGAGCGAGCGCACCAGGGTGCGCACGCCGGGGGTCTTGCCGGGCGGTGCGGGGCGGGAAACCTGCTCGACGGCGGCAGCGGGCACGAGGACCTCCTGGGCGGCGGTCGAGGGCCGCGCTCAGGGCATGCGGACCTCGACCAGAAAGGACGACTGGTCGAAGGTCTCGCCCACCGCGGACCGCGGCGAGACGGCCGGGCGCACCGCGCCAGCATGTCGACCACCTCTGCCGGAAACACGCTCCGGCCGGGCTACTCCCCTTCGCTGCTCTGACCATATCGACGGTTCCGGCCCGCGTGAACAGGTCGGCCCAGTGGCGCCGATCACGGAACTCGCGCGCCCCTGACCTGCGAAGACGCATTTTCGGACGGCCGAAGAATCACATCAGGAAAGCCGTCGGAAAAGGCGGCGCCTGTCTCCGGACGCGTCATTTCCGGGGGATGATCGACCCATGAGCCAAATTCTCGTGACCGGTTCCGCCGACGGCCTGGGCCGCCTCGCGGCCGACGCCCTCCTGGACCAGGGCCACGACGTCGTGGTGCACGCCCGGAACCCCGGCCGTGCCGAGGCCCTGGCGCCGCTGGTCGACCGCGGCGCCCGGCTCGTCGTCGGCGACCTCGGCGAGCGGGACGACGTCCGCGAGCTCGCCGCCACCCTGGCCGAGACCCCGCCGGACGCGGTGATCCACAACGCCGGCGTGTGGAGCGGCCGCGCCGTCATGCCGGTCAACGTCGTCGCCCCGTACCTGCTCACGGCCCTGCTGCCCGGGCCCCGTCGCCTCGTCTACCTGAGCAGCGGCTCACACTTCAGCGGCCGGCCGGTGCTCGACGGCGTCGACTGGCAGGGGCGGACGCCGGGCTCGTACGGCGACAGCAAGCTGTTCGTCACGGCGCTGGCGGCCGCCGTCGCGCGCCTGCGCCCCGGGGTGCCGAGCAACGCCGTCGACCCCGGCTGGGTCCCCACGCGGATGGGCGGGGCCGGCGCCCCGGACGACCTGGAGCTGGGGCACCGCACGCAGGAGTGGCTCGTCACCAGCGACGACCCGGAAGCACTGACGACCGGCGGCTACTGGTACCACCAGGAACGGCAGCAGCCGCACCCCGCGGCCCTCGACGTGGCGTTCCAGGACCGGCTCCTGGCGGCGCTGGCGCAGGAGACCGGCACCACGCTCTAGGCCGGCCGCGGCTGAGCGGCCGACCAGGACGCGAGCAGGCGCAGGCCCTCGGCCGACGGCGACCCGGGCTCTGCGCTGTAGACGAGCATGACCTGGCCCGGCTCGGCCGTGAGGGCGAGCTCCTCGTAGACCAGGGTCAGGTCGCCGACGACGGGATGCCGGAACCGCTTGGTGCCGGTGCCGTGCGTGCGGACGTCGTGCTCCGCCCACAGGGTGCGGAACGTCTCGCTGCGCGTCGAGAGCTCGCCGACGAGGTCCTGGATCCCCTTGTCGTGCGGGTCGCGGCCGGCCTCGGCGCGGATGATGGCCACGCACATCCCGGCGAAGAGGTCCCAGTCCGGGTAGAACTCGCGGGACGCGGGGTCCAGGAACTGGAAGCGCGCGAGGTTCGGCGTCCGGCCGCCGTCCCCGATCAGCGGCGACCAGAAGGCGCGCCCCAGGGTGTTGACCGCGACGAGGTCCTGCCGCTGGTCGCGGACGATGGCGACGGAGTCCGTGACGGAGTCGAGCATCCACTGCAGGCTCGGCCGCGGCACCCCCGGGCGGGCGGCCCGACGGCGGCTGCGCCCCGAGGACGGGATGCCGTCGGCCGCACGCGCGAGGTCGAGCAGGTGGGCGTGCTCGGCGTCGTCGAGGTGCAGGGCGCGCGACAGGGAGTCGAGGACCGCCGCCGACGCGCCGCCCAGGGCGCCGCGCTCCAGCTTCGCGTAGTACTCGACGCTGACGCCCGCGAGCGCCGCGACCTCGCTGCGGCGCAGCCCGGCGACCCGGCGCTGCGTCCCCGCGGGGACGCCGGCGTCCTGGGGCGTGAGCCGGGCGCGGCGGGTCATGAGGAACTCGCGGACCTCTGCACGGTTGTCCATGCCTCCAGGCTAGGTCGGGCGCCCGGCGCGCGGGGTGCCCTGTCGGTACACCCCACGCCAGGGACTCCCTCTCCCCCGCGCCGCCGCCAAGACTGAACGGGACACCGCACCAACCGAGGGACCACACACACCATGAAGGCCACCGTCATGTACGGCGCGGGCGACGTCCGCGTCGAAACCGTCGCCGACCCGACCGTCCTGCTGCCCACCGACGCCGTCGTACGCACCGTGCGCACCTGCGTCTGCGGCTCCGACCTGCACCCCTACCACACGATGCCGGGCTCCGAGCACGGCCAGACGATGGGGCACGAGCTGCTCGCCGTCGTCGAGGAGGTCGGCTCCGCCGTCACCGCCGTCCGCCCGGGCGAGCTCGTGATCGCGCCGTTCGCGTTCTCGGACAACACCTGCCCGATCTGCCGGGACGGCTTCCAGACCGCCTGCCCGCACGGCGGCTTCTACGCCACCCCGGAGACCCCGGGGCTGCAGGCCGAGCTGGCCCGCATCCCGCTCGCCGACGGCAGCCTCGTGCCCGTGCCCGGCGTGACCGAGAAGGACGAGGCGGTCCTGCCCTCGCTGCTGACCCTCTCGGACGTCTACCTCACCGGCTATCACGCCGCGCACCTGGCGCGGATCCGACCGGGCCAGACGGTCACCGTGATCGGGGACGGCGCCGTGGGCCTCTCCGCGGTGCTCGCCGCCAAGCAGCTCGGGGCCGAGCGCGTCATCCTCATGGGCCGCCACCAGGCGCGGACGGACCTGGGCCGGGAGTGGGGCGCGACCGACGTCGTCGCCGAGCGCGGCGCGGAGGGCATCGCGCGGGTCGTCGACCTGACCGGGGGCGAGGGCTCCCACGTCGTCCTGGAGGCCATGGGCCACATGCCCGCCTACACGCAGTCGGTCGGGGTCGTGCGGGCCGGCGGCGTGATCTCCCGCGTCGGCGTGCCGCAGTACGAGGACGCACCGGTCGGCTTCGGCTCGCTGTTCGGCCGGAACATCACGCTCACCGGCGGGCCCGCCCCGGTCCGCGCCTACATCGAGCAGGCGATCCCGCTCGTGCTCGACGGCACGATCGAGCCCGGCCGGGTGTTCGACCGCACCGTGTCGATCGACGAGGTGCCCGCCGGGTACGCGGCGATGGACGCGCGCGAGGCGCTGAAGGTGCTCGTCACCGTCTGACCGCCCCGGCTCAGCCGGCGGTCAGGACCTCCACGCCCAGCTCCTGGACCTGGCGGACGACCGCGTCGTGCGGGTCGGCGTCGGTGATCACCCCGGTGACCCTGTCCCAGGGCAGCACCCGGAACCGCGACGCCGTCCCGATCTTCTCCGACGAGGCGAGGACGTAGGTCTCCGCGGCCCGCGCCGACAGGGCGCGCTTCATCGCCGCTTCCTCCGCGTCCCCCGTGGTCAGGCCCGCCTCGGGATGCACCCCGGTGACGCCGAGCAGGCAGAGGTCGGCGGAGACGTTCTGGGCCGCCTCGACGGCGGCCGCGCCGTAGGCGACCGCCGAGTGCTTGAAGACCCGGCCGCCGAGCAGGTAGACCTCGGCGGTCGGGTGGTCGAGCAGGGCGACGGCGATCGTCGGGCTGTGCGTGATCACGGTGCACCCCAGGTCCGGCGGGAGCGCCCGGGCGACGGCGAGCGCCGTGGTGCCGCCGTCGAGGATCACCGCCCCACCCGGACGCACCAGGGCGGCGGCCACCGCGGCAACCGCACGCTTGCCGTCGGGAGCGACGGACTGCCGGGCCGCGTAGTCCACGACCGCGGGCGAGACCGGGAGCGCGCCGCCGTAGACCCGCTGGACCAGGCCCTCTGCGGCGAGGTCTCGCAGGTCGCGCCGCACGCTGTCCTCGGAGATCCCCAGGTCGGCGGCCACGTCCTTGGCGACGACCTTGCCCTCACGGGCCAGCAGGGCGAGCAGGTGATCACGACGTTCGGCAGCCAGCATTCGCATTCTCTCCCGTTGTTGCACGTTTCTGCATGTACGGTAGCACTCGTGACCGACAAGCCTCTGCTCATCCTCATCGCCGGCCCCTACCGCTCCGGCACCGGCAACGACCCGCGCGCCATGGCCGCCAACCTCGCCCGGCTGGAGGCCGCCGCGTGGCCGGTGTTCGCCGCCGGCCACCTCCCGATGATCGGGGAATGGGTGGCCCTGCCGGTCCTGCGTTCCGCCGGCGCAGGACCGACCGATCCCCTGGCCGACGAGGTCCTGTACCCGACGGCCGAACGGCTGCTCGCCCGCTGCGACGCCGTGCTACGCCTGCCCGGCGACTCCGCCGGCGCCGACCAGGACGTCGCGATCGCCCGCCGCCGCGGCCTACCCGTCTACCACGACGTGGCCGAGATCCCCCGCCTCACCCCGCAGGAGATCGCGTGACGGGCCGCCCCGGCGTCGACGTCCCGGACCACCGCGGACGCACGGGCCTCGACCAGACCGGGCGCGGCCTGGACCGCAACCCCAGCGTCGTGATCCGCGACGTCGAGCTCACGTCCCAGGGCTGGCACGTCCTGCGCCGGACCACGTACGACTACCGGCGCCGCGACGGGCGGTGGGAGACCCAGCAGCGCGAGACGTACGACCGCGGCAACGGCGCCGTCGTCCTGCCCTACGACGTCGCCCGCGGCCGCGTGCTGCTGACCCGGCAGTTCCGCTACCCGGCCTACGTCAACGGGCATCCCGACGGCATGCTCGTCGAGGCGGCCGCCGGGCTGCTCGACGCCGACGACCCGGACACCGCGATCCGCCGGGAGGCCGCCGAGGAGCTCGGCGTCATCCTCGGGGAGCTCACCCACGTGCTCGACGCGTACATGAGCCCCGGCTCCGTCACCGAGCGCCTCCACTACTACGCCGCCGCCTACACCCCGGCCGACCGGACGGGGGCCGGCGGAGGGCTCGAGGAGGACGGCGAGGACATCGAGGTCCTGGAGGTGCCGTTCACCGAGGCCCTCGCCATGGCGCGCGACGGCCGCATCGTCGACGGCAAGACGATCCTGCTGCTGCAGTGGGCGGCGCTGGACGGCCCGTTCGCCCGGGCCGCATGATCGTGAGGAGGGCTCATCGGGAGGTCTCATCGTGAGGAGGACGACGGAGTGACGATTCCGTTCACCGACGAGGTCCGCGGGCTGCTGGTCGCCGACCGCGAGCGCACGGCGGAGCTGATCGCCTCCCTGACCGGGAGCATCGCCTCCATGGTGGAGGCGAGTCAGCTCTCCGCGTCCGACGACGAGCACGACCCCGAGGGCTCGACGATCGCGTTCGAGCGCTCGCAGGCGAGCACGTTGCTGGCCGCGGCCAGGGAGCATCTGGCCGACGTCGACGCCGCGCTCGCGCGGATCGCCGCCGGCACCTACGGCCGCTGCGAGCGCTGCGGAGGAGCGATCGCCCGCGAGCGCCTGCTGGCTCGGCCGACGGCCCGCACCTGCATCGTCTGCGCGGCTGCGGGCTAGGCGGGTCGCGCGGACTGGACGGGTCCCGTGGGCTCGGCGAGCGTCCCTCGCGCGGCGTCCAGCACGGCCCGGAGCTGGGCGTGGGGGAAGCCGTCGCCCGTGCCCAGATCCGGGTCCGGCGCGATCCGGGTGCTGTAGAAGGGCTGGGCGTCGGCGTCGTGCTGGACGGCCCACAGGTCACCGGCGTCGTCGCGCTGCCACGTGACGCCCTCGCTGCGGAAGTCGGCGCGTTCGAGCCAGTCGGTGCCACGCGGCCAGTAGCCGTCCCAGTCGGCGGGGCGCAGGGCGGCGTAGGCCTCCTCCACGGCGGCGACGGCCTGGTCCACGTCGTCGTCCTCGAAGACGGCGGCGAAGCGGCACAGCAGAGCCAGCGCCAGACCGGTGGGCTGCTCGGGGCTCCTCGCGGCGATCGCCCGGCAGATCAGGTCGAGCTCCGACCAGCGCAGCGCGTACGGGTGCCAGTGCGCCATGTCGTCCCAGCCGAGCTCGGCCGGCTCGGCCGTGCCGGGCGTGGTGACGCCGAGGCTGTGGAGGTCGATGGAGACGTCGACGCTCAGCACCACGTGATGGCCGGGGCCGACCTCGAAGGCCACGTCGAGCGACGTGTCGTCGTCGGCAGAGTCCTCGTCGGCAGCTTCCTCGCCGTCGTCCTCCATGTCGTCGAGCTCGTCCTCCGCGTCCAGCACGTCCTGTAGTGCACCGAGCCGGTCCGCGCCCGGCCCGTCCTCGTGGGCGAACGTGTACCGCGCCCAGAACTCGGGGGCGTGCCATGACTCGTGCAGGACTGGTGGGATCGTCACGCGAGAAACATAGGGCAATTGCGACAGGGCACCTGCGCTCAGGCGAGCGTCAGCTGGCGTTCGTGGGCGACCCACGACGCGCTGCCCGACCGGCGGGAGTCGGCGCACCCCGCGGCGTACAGCGCCGACCAGACCGCGGCGAGGAAAGGGCCGATGCCGGGTTGCCGCCCGTCGACGTCGAACACGGTGAAGGTGGCGCGGCGCGCCGCCAGGGCGGCGGAGACGTCGACGTCGTCCCGGTCGATCTCGTCGAGCCTGGCGATCGCCCGCTCGAGGCAGTCCTCGAACTCGTCGTCGGTGCGCCGACCGAGGGCCGTGAACTCGAGCACGAGGTCGATGTTCAAGCCAGTGCCCCCACCCAGCAGGTGTCGCGCCGCAGCTTTCTGCGGACGTTGTTGCC
This sequence comes from Promicromonospora sp. NPDC060204, assembly GCF_042728455.1. NCBI lineage: Bacteria > Bacillati > Actinomycetota > Actinomycetes > Micrococcales > Promicromonosporaceae > Promicromonospora > Promicromonospora sp. NPDC060204. The sequence goes on along the minus strand of NZ_JBHWZO010000056.1, from coordinate 19,098 downwards.
GTAGCTCGACGCGCGGGGCCGGACATGGACCAGCTTCCAGTGCTTCGACTCGCACGCGCACCGTGCCTTGTAGTACTTCTCGCCGCGCATGACCATCCAGCCCTGACTCTCGAAACTGAGGATCAGGTTCTCGATGTCACCCCGCGGATCTCGTCGCGGATCCACGACAGACCTCCGGTCAAGAATTCTGCCTGCGCTGAAACAAGGAACCCCGCCCTCTGGGGAGGCGGGGCGCCTTGCCGTCGTACTGGGCATCCCCGGCTGCAGCGGAGATCGCGTGCGGTCTCAACCTTGAGAGGCCCTCCCTGCGACGCCAGGGCACGCGCCTTCAGATTACGAAAACGTTCTGACGGCCGCTCGTGAACTACGGCGGCTCGAAACCCGCATTGCCCGAAAGGTCACTCTTAGTTTGATGCGTTCGGATGAGACCCGGCCTGGACCGAGGCCCGGGCACCGGCCGGGCATGCTCCGCACCATCACCCCATAGCGACGCCGTCCCTGGTCAGGGGTGCATTGCGACGGCGTCGGCCACCGGGTCGACGCGACCTGCCCGCGGGAGCTCCGCGACGTCGGCACCGCCTGTGCCTCAGCGCGTACACGCGGTGCCCGCACGCGCACCCAGCCCGGCCCGGCGGCGCGTTCCTGGCATTGATCACCCGGCAATGGGATGCGAGTGAGCGCAGGCCAAGGCCACGATCGTCGCATGGGCAACGAGGTGACAGCGGCGGAGCTCCATGCGCACGATCCCGCCGCCATGGAGGAGCTCATGGACTCGATCTTCCCGGGCGTGGCGCTCCGCCCCCTTCCGATGTTCCGCGACTTCGTGCTCCGCACCGCGGTGATGCCGGGCGTGTCCTCGGTCGGCTACTCGATCGACTGGGCCGGTCAAGGGGAGCTGGCCTCCCCGGAGCAGGTGCTGGCCTTCTCGCTGAGGGGCGCGGGCCGGCTGCGGCACGCCGGACAGGAGCTGCCGGTCACGGGAGCGGTGCTGTTCGACGACGCCTCACCGGTCAACGTCCAGTGGGACCTGCTGCACGCCGACGGGTTCTCCGTCGATCGTGCCTACGTGCGGTCCGTGGCCGCCGTCCTCGCCGGCAGGGACCAGCCGTCCCACCTGTTCACGGCGGGCACCCCGGTGGACGACGCCCACGGCCGCCTCTGGGAGGACACCGCCCGGTTCGTCGGGACCTTGATGCGGGAGCACAGCTCGACGCTGGACAGCCCGATCCTGCAGCGCTCGCTCCTCCACCACCTCGCGCTCACCCTGCTGCACTCGTTCCCGAACATCGTGCTGGCCGACCTTCCCACGGTCCCCGCGCCGCGCGGGGTACCGGTCGCCGTGCGCCGGGCGACCGCGTTCATCGACGAGCACGCGCACGAGCCGATCACCGTCGACGACGTCGCGCGGGCGGTCGGCCTGTCCACGCGCGGCCTGCAGGTGGCGTTCCGGCGCCACCTGGACGTCACGCCGCGCGAGCGCCTGCGGCAGGCCCGCCTCGACGGGGCCCACCGCGACCTCGTGTACGCCGACCCCCACACCACCACCGTGGCAGCCGTCGCCCGTCGCTGGGGCTTCGTCCACCTCGGCCACTTCGCGACCGCCTACCGGGCCGCCTACGGCGAACGGCCGGCGCAGACGCTCGCCCGCTGACGCTCCGCCGCGGGTTCAGGCCTCCGGGATCTCGCGGCCGAAGGTCTCGAGCGTGACGTCGGAGGGCTCCGGGCCTCCGCGGCGGCCGGTGTCCAGGGCGTCGATCGCGGCCAGCTCGGTGCCGGTCAGCTCGAAGCCGAGCACGTCGAAGTTCTCGGCGATGCGGCGCGGCGTGACCGACTTGGGGATGGCGGAGCGGCCCTGCTGCAGGTGCCAGCGCAGCATCACCTGGGCCGGCGTCCTGCCGTGGGCCTGCGCGATACCCACGATCGTGGCGTCCTCGAGCGTGCTGGTGTGGCCGGCGTCGCGGTAGAACGTGATGCCGCCGATGGGCGACCACGCCTGGGTGAGGATCCCGGCGGCGGCGTCCGCCTCGAGCACCTCGGGCTGGCGGAAGTAGGGGTGCACCTCGACCTGGTTCACGGCCGGCACCACCGACGTCGCCTCGGCGAGCCGCGCGAGGTGGTCGGGCATGAAGTTGCTGACGCCGATCGCGCGGACCCGGCCGTCGGCGAGCAGGGTCTCCAGCGCGCGATAGGCCTCGATCGTCAGGTCGAACCGGCTCGGCAGCGCCTGGTGCAGGATCAGCAGGTCGATCGTCTCCACGCCGAGCTTGCCGGCGCTCTTGTCGAACGCGTGCAGCGTGGCGTCGTACCCGTAGTCGCTGATCCAGACCTTCGTCTCCACGAAGATCTCGGACCGGTCGACGCCGGAGCGGCGGATCGCCTCACCGACCTCCCGCTCGTTGCCGTAGGCGGCAGCCGTGTCGATGTGCCGGTAGCCGGTGCGCAGCGCCGCCTCGACGGCGGCGACCGTCTCGGCGGGCGGGGTCTGAAAGACGCCGTACCCCAGGGCAGGCAGCGCCACGCCGTTGTTCAGGTTCAGGGTGGGGATGGAGCTCGTCATGCCCTCCACGCTACGTACGGTCCGGCCGTCGTGGGAGGTTCTGCCGTTACCCCGGAGCCCCGTCCCCCCTGCCGGCGTCGTCACCAGGTCGTCCGCGCGTACACCAGGGTCTGCCGGAGCTCGGCGTAGCTCCAGGAGTCCTGGCTCTGGAAGCCCTCCATCTGGGCGCGGTCGTACTCGATCCAGACGACACGGTTCGCACCGGCCGCGACGTCCAGCCACGCGGTCCCGTCCCCGTTCGGTCCCGGCCCGAGCATGGTCAGGGCCGGTGCGGCCACGCCGTCCCGCGGTTCCAGCCGCAGGAAGTAGATGTTGTCGCCGTCTGCCCAGAGGACGCCGTCGTCGAACGCGCTAACCGTCCACGCGGAATCCTCCAGGACGACCGTGGCATCGCGCGTGCCCGTGTCGAGCGCCACGACCCACCGGCCCTGGTCGAACAGCAGCGTGTCCCCGGACAGGTAGGCGAAGTGGTTCCACACCGCGTCCTGGTCCAGCCGTACGAGGTCGCGCAGGCCGGAGCCCGCCGAGAGCAGACCGATCGTGCTGGGCCCCTCGGCTGGATTGCGGGACACGACCACACCGTGGTCGCTGTCGGAGATCGCGCAGACGTCGGTGACCGCGTTGCGGACGACGTCGGCGTCGGGGGCACCCAGGTCGACCAGGTCGATTCTCCCTCCGCACCAGTCCGCGCCGGCCGCGCTGTCGTCCTCGATGTGCAGGATCGTCAGGGTCTCCCCTCCTGCGGCGATCTGCCAGACGTACCGGTCGGGATCCTTCGGGTAGCTCGCGACGGTACGGACCGCCCCGTCCGGCCCCTGCGCCTTGACCACGACCGACCCGTCCTTGAGCTCCCTGGTCCAGGCGACCTGGGTGTCGGTGAGGACAGCACCCCCGACGCCGTCGTACTCGCTGGGCTCGTTGTCCGCACCCGGCAAGGCGGCCGTGAGCTGCCAGTGCTCCAGCGCGGGTTCGTCGGCCGAGCCCGTGGCCGCCGGCCGCGCCAGCGCGGTGACCGGCTCGGAGCCGGGTCCGACGTCGGGCCGGGCCAGCCTGACGACCAGGGTCCCGTCGCGGCGGACAGCCAACGGGACGCTGGGGTCCGAACCGGCCATGACGTCAGGAGGAGTCCCCAGGTCCAGGCGGTGGTCGGTGACGTAGTCGACGCACTCGACCGCCGGACGGGCGTCCTCGGCGTCGAGCGCGCGGACGATCGTGAAGTCACCGCTCGGGGCGTCCGCGGGGACCGGGATGGTCCTGGTCGCGTCCGGCGCGGGGAGGTCCTGACCGGTACACGAGGGGGCGGCGGCCGCCATCGCGGGGATGTCGACGTCGCCCAGCCCGACGGCGTCGTCCTTCCCGGTCACCGCGCGCGCGTCCCGGACCGGGCCGTCGTCACGGTCGCTGTCGACCGCGGGCAGGCGGAACGTCTCCACCAGCCAGCGGTGCGCCGGACCGGCGACGGCGTCCAGCACCGGCATCCCGACCGGACCGTGCAGGACCAGCGCGATGAACGCGCACACCGCGACGCCGGCGGCGCCGAGCGCCGCGACGCGGCGGGTCTGCCGCGCCGCCGCGGCCTTGCTGCGGGTCAGCGTCTCGCGGCCGTCGAACACCGGCTCGTCCGCGGCCTGAGGGGCAGCCTCGGTCAGGAGCGAGCGGAGCCGTTCGAGGCCCCGGGAGCTCGCGGCCTTGACGGTGCCGACCGACCGCCCGATCTCGCGGGCGACCTGCTCCTCCGGCAGGTCGAGGACGTGCCGCAGCACCACGACGCGGCGCTGCTGCGGCGAGAGGCTTCCCAGCGCCCGGGCGAGCTCGTCCCGGAGCGCGACCTGCACGGCGTGGTCGTCCGCATGGTCGACCGGCACGTTGTCGTCACCCGGGACGTCGGTCAGCCGCGTCCGACGCCACGCGTCGGTCCTGAGGTTGACCAGCACCTTCCGCGCGTACGCGCGCGGGTTCCCGGCCCGGGCCGTGTCCCAGCGTCGGTAGACCCGCTCGAAGGTGCCCTGGACCAGGTCCTCGGCCAGGGCCCGCTCGCCGACCAGGAAGAACGCCGTCCGAAACAGGTACGGGCCGTCCTCCTCCACGAACGCGACGAACTCCACGTCCCGCGACCCGCCACCCACGCGGACCTCGACCCGCTCTCCCGCAAGTGTCTTCATGCCCCTACCCACGCGCCGGGATCCTCAAAGGTTGAGACCGTACCCTTGCGGCGATCCGACGGGCGCCCGTGGCAGAGTCGTCCCGTGCCGACAACCGATCTGCCGGACTGGCTGCCGCGATGGTGCGCGGATCATCTCGGGAGCGAGCCCGACGGCGTGCTCCTCCGGGTGCACCAGGTCTCGACGGTGTTCGGGCTCCGGCTGCGCGGCGGCACGGACGTGGTGGTGAAGGCGCGCCCCGACGACGGCCGGGCCGCGTCCTGCGTCGCCGCGCAGGCCCGGCTGTCCGAGCGGGGCTTCCCGTGCGCGCGGCCGCTCACGCCCGCGACCCGGGTCGGTTCGCTGGCGGTGCACGCCGAGGAGTACCGGCCTGGCGGCGCGGCACTGCACGGGGACTCGCCGGAGATCGCGGAGCGCTGCGCGAAGCTGTTCGCCCGGCTGATGACCGAGCTGGCTGACGTGACCGTCGCGCCGCCGCTGCCCAACCCGCCGTGGGTGCGCTGGGACCATACCGACGGCGGGTCGTGGCCCGCGGTCGACGGCCTCGCCGGCAGGGACGACGACGTGGCCGCGCTCGTCTCCGACGCCGCCGAGCGAGTCAGACGGCGGCTGCTCGACGCCGAACTACCGTCCGTGCTCGGCCACGCCGACTTCGAGGCGCAGAATCTCCGCTGGGACGGCGGGCAGGTACGGACCGTGCACGACTGGGACAGCCTCGCGTGGCAGTCGGAGGCAGCGCTCGTGGGAGCGGCGAGCGGGGCGTTCCGGGCGCAGGCCGCCGAGCGGCTGCGCCGGGCGGGCGCCTAGCGACTCCGGCCCCGCGTCAGGTGACCGGCTCGCACGCCGGGAACACCCACGACCCGTCGAGGATCGCGGGTCGTGGCCGGTACATGCGGACGGTGTAGTTCCAGCCCTCGTCCAGGGGCAACGGGTTCGGGTCGCGAGCGTCGCCCCCGAAGGTGACCGTGATCGAGCCGTCGGCGTTCTTGGTCCCGGAGACGCTGTTGACGCTGTAGGCGTCCAGCTCGTTCTTGTGCAGGAACCCGTCCGCGCCGTAGACGGTGACGGACCAGAAGGCGTCGACGGGGACGTCCTTGACGGTGAGGGCGTAGCGGCCGACGGGGAGGTGCGGCGCGACCCCGGCGTAGAACGCCTCCCGTTCCGGCAGGCCGCCCCAGCCGCCCGCGGTGCCGATCCGGTGGCGCTGCGGGTCGACGTCGCCCTTGGACCCGAACATGCCATGGGTGTCCAGGCCGTCGGCCGACGCGGCAAGGAGCGCCTCGCGGGTCGCGGTGAACGACTCCTCGTCGTAGCCCGGCAGCACGAGAGGTTCGCCGTCCGCGGCCTGCAGGGCGAAGCCGTCCTGGAGGGCATTCACCTCGGCGACGTCGTCCGGGTCGGTGGCGTCGACGAGGATCCGGGCGACCAGGACGACGTACGGGGTGTCGAACTCGACCATGGTCAGCGGGTAGTCGCCCGGCTCGGTGAGGATGCGGTTGATGTAGTGGTCCTGGTTGACGACCATGACCGTCAGATAGCGGCCCCGAGCGTCCGGGACGGTCACCGTCGCGGGTTCGGAGATGTTGACGACGGCGAAGCTGTACAGGGTGTCGCGGTTCATCCGGATGACCGTCTGCTCGTCGATCGAGGCGGGTTCCCGGTTGTGCCTCCACCGGTTCACACCGCCGGCCTGGGCCTGGATGCCCACGAGCATCCGGTTGGTCTCGGCTCGCACAAAGTTCTCGTTCGTGACGGTGATCATGGACGGCTCCTCCGATTCCACCAAACTCCGGGCTCGGACCGTATCCGCCACCGCGCCGCCCGCCCTCGCGAGAACCGGGTGAGGACGGCGAGGAAGCCCCGGCGTCACCCGATCCAGGTGACCCGCCCGGGCGGACGGGCCGCGGACGATGACGGTCGTCATCACCCACACAGTCGTCAGCAACACGCGAGGTGGAGAACATGGTGGAGTTCAACGGCCGTATCGAGCTGGACGTGCGGGACTCCGTCCCGGACTGGGGCCCCTTCGAGCTGAAGAAGGCGCCGGAGGGATCACCGAACGTCCTGGTGATCCTCTACGACGACACCGGGATGGCAGCGTGGTCCACCTACGGGGGCCGCATCTCCATGCCGACCCTCGACCGGCTGGCGGCGGGCGGCCTGACCTACTCGCAGTGGCACACCACGGCCCTGTGCTCCCCCACCCGGTCCGTGTTCCTGACCGGCCGCAACCACCACGTGAACCGCTGCGCGGCGATCATGGAGGCCACCAACGGCTTCCCCGGGGCGGCGGGGCGCCTGCCCGCCGAGTGCGCGACCATCGGCCAGGTGCTCCAGGACAACGGCTGGTCCACGTTCTGGCTGGGCAAGGACCACAACGTCCCCGAGGAGGACATCGCGAGCGGCGGCAGCCGCTCGGAGTGGCCCCTGCAGAAGGGCTTCGACCGCTTCTACGGGTTCCTCGGCGGCGAGACCAACCAGTGGTACCCCGACCTGGTGGAGGACAACCGGTTCATCGAGCCGCCCTACACCCCCGAGGAGGGCTACCACCTCTCCAAGGACCTGGCGGACCAGGCGATCCGGATGCTGCGGGACCAGAACTCGGCCAACCCGTCCAAGCCGTGGTTCATGTGGTACTGCCCGGGCGCCAACCACGCGCCCCACCACGCACCCCAGGAGTACATCGACAAGTACAAGGGGATGTTCGACGACGGCTACGAGGCCTACCGCGAGTGGGTGCTGGCCCGGATGATCGAGCGCGGCATCGTGCCCGAGGGCACGGACCTCACGCCGCTGGACCCGCTGCCGGAGGACGCTGCCAACCCGGCCGACCACGTGCGGCCCTGGGCCGAGCTGAGCGACGACGAGAAGCGCCTGTTCAGCAGGATGGCCGAGGTGTTCGCCGGGTTCTTGTACGCGCCGATCCGGACGTTCGGGAAGTCCCACTCCGGCTCGGGCAGGTGGTACCGGTCGACAGGTGGTACCGGTCGAGATGCAGCGGGAAGGCCTCGGACGGGCCGGTGGGCTGGTCGTTCATCCTGCTGCCTCCTGGTGGGCGCACGTGCGCGGCTCCTGCCGTCGAGGCGAGCATCTGAGGGCACCGCCCCTGGGTGCTCACCCGAAGCGGGTGACACCCCGCGCGGCGGTGCCGGCCAAGTCTTGTCGGACCTCGTATTTAACGTTAAAGTCGCGCTCGACCGGATCCCGCTCGTGCAAAGGAGCACGTAGATGGCTCGAACGTCCGTATCTCAGACAGGCCCCGCCCGAACGATCCGGCGGGGACGACGAACGCTCGCGGCCGTGGCCGCGAGCGCGGTGGTGACGGGGGTGGTGCTCGTCGCCCCGCCCGCTGCCGCGGAAGCGGTGAGCGCCGACCCGTGGGTGAGCGAGGTGCCGAACAACCCGATCTCCGACGTCTACCGCTTCACGGTGCCCCGCGCGGCGGTGACCGAGCAGACCGGCATCGGGGACGGCCCCGCCGCGGTGCAGGGGAACTTCGGCCCGGGCAGGGCGTGGACCGACCTCAACATGGGGGCCAGCGGGTCGAACCTGACCGCCACGCTCGGCCCCCTCGAACCCGGCCTGTACTACTACCAGTACGCCGCGCGCCCGGCCGCGGACCAGGACGCGGTCGCCTTCCGCAACCCCGCCGCGCCCCAGGAGGTGACGTCGAAGCCCACCTACAGCACCCTGTTCGTCCCCGGACCGGGTGCGGAGTGGCTCGACGACGTGGCCGGCGGTGGCGAGCTCGAGACGATCGAGTACGGCAAGGGGCCGAACCGCGAGAAGGAGGCGCTCGTGTGGACACCCCCGGGCTACGACGCGGACCGCGCGGAGCGGTACCCGGTGCTGTACCTGCTGCAGGACGAGGGGCAGAGCTACCGCGAGTGGGTGGAGCTGGGCCGGCTCGGCCAGATCATGGACAACCTCACGCTCGACGGCGACGCCGAGCCGATGGTGGTCGTCATGGGAGACGCCGGGGCACCAGGACCCGGCGGCGTGACGAAGGAGCTGCTGCCCGCCGTCGAGCGTGCGTTCAACGTCTCCGACAAGGGGTCGGGCCGCGCGGTCGCCGGCATCGGCCGCGGCGGCGAGCTGGCCCTGGACGCCGTGGTCGCCAAGCCGCGAGATTTTGCCGACGTCGGCTCGTTCTCGGGCGGTTACGACAAGCCGATCTCGCGCGGCAAGGCCAAGCAGATCAACGACTCGACCGACGTCGTCCGCCTGTATGCGGGCAACGTCACCGACCCGGCGTACAACACGACGGTGGCGCTGGCCGACCGGCTGACGAAGGCAGGCGTCGAGTTCCAGCCCGACGGGTCGGACCCCGCGACCGGCGGCACCTGGGACACGTGGCAGAAGAACCTGCACGACTTCGCCGGGCGCATCTTCCGAGAGGTCGACGACGAGGGCCCGAGCGAGGGGCACCTGCCGTTCGTGCAGCACGAGCTGCCGGCGCCGGGCACGACCCCGACACCGTGGGTCGACGAGAACGGCGTCGTCACCTTCGAGCTCGGCACCGAGTTCGCCGACGCGAACAACATCACCGTCTGGGGCAACTTCGGCCCGGCCGGAAGCTGGCCGCGCACCCACATGGTCCAGCAGGACGACGGTTCGTGGCGGCTCTCGCTGGCCGTCGAGGGCGGGTCCTACTACTACAAGTTCGTGGTCGACGGCGTCGACCACAAGGACCCGAACAACCCCACGAAGGTGTTCTCGGAACGGACGTGGAGCACCTTCACGGCCGACGGCGACACGGTCCGCGGTCAGTACACCGCGCAGGTGCCCGCCGAGGCACGCGGCGAGGTCAGCGTCATGGGTTACACCAGCACCGCGGGCGGCGGCGAGCAGCGCTCGGCGTACGTGTGGACGCCCCCGGGCTACGACGCGGACCGCGCCGAGGAGTACCCGGTCTTCTACCTGCAGCACGGTGGCGGGCAGACGTGGACCGACTGGGTCGAGGTGGGGTACGTCCAGCGGATCCTGGACAACAGCTACCTGCGGGGCGACATCGTGCCGATGGTGGTGGTCATGGCCAACGGAAACGGCGTGGACTTCCCCACGGAGATCACGACGCGCATCGTGCCGGCGGCCGAGGACCAGTTCAACATCAGCTCCCGGGGTGACCAGCGCGCCCTGGCGGGCCTCTCCATGGGCTCGGGCCACACGCTCAGCACCCTCTGGGCGCACCCGGGCGAGTTCGGCTACATCGGCGCCATGTCGGCGTTCGGTGCGCCGCCGGCCGGCGCGGACGTCGAGGCCATCAACGAGGGCACGAAGCTGCTGCGGGTCTACTCGGGCGACGTGCAGGACTTCACCTACGGTGCGACGTTGCAGCTGGTCGCCGCCATGGAGGACCGCGGGGTGAACCACGAGTTCGCGCCGATCGTCCCGGGTCCGCACAGCTGGGACGTCTGGCAGAAGTCGCTCATCGACTTCCTCCCCCGGCTGTTCACGGAGGATCCCGCCTAGCGGCGCGGGGCACGACGCACCCGGTACGGCCGACGGGTCCACCCCGTCGGCCCACCGGGTGAACGTCGGGCCGGAGTTTGGACCGGCCCTGTCCCGTGGCTCATGATGACGGGGTGACTGCGGTCGAAACCGGGCCGCTGTTCGGCCGTGAGGATGTGCTCCGCCGGCTGCTCGACGGACTGGACCAGGTGGCGACCGGTGGGTTCGCGATCGGGCTCAGCGGTGAGCCGGGCGTCGGCAAGAGTGCCGTGCTGAGACAGGTCATGGAGCACGCCGCGAACGCGGGCTCAACCGTCATGTACGCAAGCGGCAGCGAGGCGGAGTCACACCTGCCGTACGCCGGCCTGCACCAGCTGTTGCAGCCGGTCCTCGGACGGGCCGACGGGCTGCCGGCTCAGCAGCGTCAGTCGTTGCTCGCCTGCTTCGGCATGGTCGACGACGTGGAGGCCAACCGGTTCTTCACCTCGCTCGCCGTCCTGAACCTGCTGGCCGAGCTGGCCCACGAGGCGCCGGTCGTGGTGTGCCTCGACGACCTGCACTGGATGGACCGGGCGTCCGTCGACGCGCTGGCGTTCGTCGCCCGCCGCATCGACGCCGAGCGGGTGGTCCTGTTGTGCACCTCGCGGCGACCCGACCCGCAGCTTCTCGGTGACGAGGAGGTCATGACCTGGATCGAGCTGCAGGGACTGCCGATGGACGCCGCGGACGCACTGCTGCGGTCGCGGGCGCCGGGCCTCGGCCCGGCGCTGCACGACCGGGTGATCACGCAGGCGGACGGCAACCCGCTCGCGCTCGTCGAGTTCGCCGGCGCGCTGAGTGCCGGGACCCCTGGTTGGACCGAGCTGGACGACGCGCTCCCGATGACCCTGCGCCTGGAGCGGGCGTTCGCCGCGCGGGCCGACGAGCTGGGGCCGGTCGCCCGCGCGATCGTCGACGTCGCGGCACTCGACGAGGGTGACGATCTCGACGAGGTCGTCGCAGCCGCTGCCCTGCTGTGTGGCGCGGCCGTCGGCCCCGACGACGTGCGGCCCGCGGTGGCGCTTGGCCTGCTGACCGTGGCGGGTCCGACCTACGCCTTCACGCACCCCCTGATCGCCTCGGCAGTCCGGCACTCGATGTCGCACGAACGGCGCGAGCAGGGCCATGGCGCTCTGGCCGCCGTCCTGTCGGCCAACCTCGAACGCGCCGCCTGGCACCGGGCCGGCGCACTGTCCGGACGCGACGAGCCCGTCGCGGCGCAGCTCGAGCTCGCGGCCGCCGAGGCCCGACGGCGCGGTGCCTTTCCCACCGCGCTCACCTGGCTCGAGCGGGCGGCGGTGCTCAGCCCGGATCCGCTCGACCGGGCCGCCCGCCTGCTCAGCGCTGCCGAGGTGGGCTTCGAGCTCGGCAGGTTCGCGGAGGTCGAACGGCTCAAGGACCAGGTCACCCGGATGACGCTGCGGCCCCGGGACCGGTCACGGCTCACCATGCTGACGGGCGCGTTCCACGACGGCGCCACCAGCGATCCTGCCGACGTCCGCCACCTGGTGGACCTGGCCCGGCACGCCACGGCCGAGGCGGACGTCGAGCTGACGATGCAGCTGCTGTTCGGAGCGGCCCGCAGGGTCTGGTGGCGCGACCCCGGCCCGGCGGTCCGGCAGGAGATCGTCCGTGCCGCGCTGGCGGTCCCGCTCCCTGCCGCGGACCCGAGGGTGCTGGCCGTGCTCGGCCTTGCGGAGTCCCTCGAGCTCAGCGGGTCGGTGATGGAGCAGCTGGCCTTCTCCCCGGTCGACGGCGACGGACCCGCCGACGTCGCGGCGCTCCTGGGCATCGCCGCGTTCTGCGCGGGCGACTTCGTGCGCGCGGACTCGTCGCTCTCGACGGCGATCCACGGCTTTCGGGCCCAGGGGCGCCTGTCCCTCCTCGCCGAGGCGCTCTCGATCCGCGCCTGGGCGGAGATCAACCTGGGCGTCTTCGACCGGGCCCGGTCGGCCGACGAGGGCATGCGCCTCTCCGACGAGACCGGCCAACGGGTGTGGGCCGGGACGGCGCGGCTCGCGCTGGCCTTCGTCGACGCGGTCAGCGGGAGCTGGGACGGGCGCCATCGCCTGCTCGCCGAGGCCGAGCAGACCGCGCTCCAGCTGCCGAACGCGAGCTCGTCGCTGCTGGCGGGGGCGCAGCTCGTGCGCGGGATCGGCGAGCTGGCGGCGGACCGGCCCGAGCAGGCGTACGGCGAGCTGCTCCGCGTGTTCGACCCAGACGATCCGGCCTTTCAGCGCGTGCAGCAGTTCTGGACGATCAGCTACCTGGCCGAGGCCGCCGTCCGGATCGGCCGTCGGGACGAGGCGAGAGTGTTGACCGTCTCCGTCGAGGAGCTGGCGAACGGGTCCACCGCCGTCGGCACGGAGCTCGCGCTCGCGTACTCACATGCCGTGCTCGCGGACGACGCCACCGCCGAGCAGCTCTTCCACCGCGCGCTCGCCGGCGCCGGGCGCTTCCCGTGGCACCATGCCCGGGCCCAGCTCGCCTACGGCTCGTGGCTGCGCCGCCAGCGACGGGTGGCCGAGTCCCGCGACCCGCTGCGGGCGGCACGCACGGCGTTCGACGCCCTGGGCGCCCGGCCCTGGGCGAACCAGGCCGACCAGGAGCTGCGGGCGACCGGCGAGCGCGGCTGGGAACCGGCGGACGGCGTCCGGCCGCAGCTGTCCCCGCAGGAGGGTCAGATCGCCGACCTCGCCGCGCAAGGACTGTCCAACCGGGAGATCGGCCAACGGCTCTTCCTCTCGCACCGGACCGTGGCCTCGCACCTCTACCGCATCTTTCCCAAGCTCGGCGTCACGAGCCGCCAGCAGCTCGCGAGCGTGCTGGGCCGTGGCACCGCCGGCCTGCTGGACCAGGCACAGTCATCCGACTGAAGTCGGCGGGGTCCCGGCCGTCCTAGCCTCTGAGTACACCCCGGTGCGACCAGCACAGGGGACCGAGCAAGGAGGCAACCGTGGGAACACCAGTGCTCTTCATCCACGGGCTGTGGCTGCACAGCAGCTCATGGGAACCGTGGGAGACGCGGTTCAGCGCCGAGGGTTATGTGCCGCAGGCGCCGGGTTGGCCCGGTGACGCGGAGACCGTGCAGGCCTCGCGGCAGAGCCCGGAGACGATCGGCGACCACGGCATCGACGACGTCGTGGCGCACTTCGCCGCGATCATCGACGAGCTCCCCGAGCTGCCGATCCTGATCGGGCACTCGTTCGGCGGGATGATCGCCCAGAAGCTGCTGGGCCAGGACCGCGCCAGGGCTGCGATCGCGATCGACGCCGCTCAGATCAAGGGCGTGCTGCCCCTCCCTCTCTCGGCGCTGCGCGCGACGCTGCCGGTGTTCAAGAACCCCGCGAACAAGCACCGGGCCGTCTCGCTGACCGCCGAGCAGTTCCGCTTCGCCTTCGGGAACGCCGTCTCCGAGGAGGAGTCGGACGAGCTGTTCGAGCGATGGACGATCCCGGCACCCGGCAAGCCCCTGTTCGAGGCGGCCTCGGCCAACTTCGACCCGCACTCGCCGGCGAAGGTCGACACCGACAACCAGTCCCGCGGGCCGCTCCTGCTGATCGCCAGCGGAAAGGACCACACCGTTCCCGAGGCGGTGACGCGCGCGACGCTCAAGCAGTACCGGCACTCGGAGGCGGTCACCGACCTGACCACCTTCCCGGACCGGGGACACTCGCTGACGATCGACTCGGGCTGGGCGGAGATCGCGGAGACCTGCCTGGTCTGGCTGAAGAGGCAGGAGCTGTGAAGCTCGACCTGGCCGGACGCCGTGCGGTCGTGACCGGTGCGAGCAAGGGCATCGGTCTCGCCGTGGTCCGTGCCCTGGTGGACGAGGGCGTGCAGGTGGCCGCAGGGGCTCGCAGCGAGACCGCCGAGCTGAGCGCCCTGGCCGACCAGGGTGTCGTCACGGTGCTCGGCGATCTGACCACCGCGGCGGGCTGTCAGGCGCTCGTGGACCAGGCCGTGGACAGCTTCGGCGGCGTCGACCTGCTCGTCAACAACGTCGGCGGGGTGCGCCCGCGCACCAACGGCTTCCTGGACGTCTCCGACGCGGACTGGGAGTGGGCGCTGCAGGTGAACCTGCTCTCCGCCGTCCGCGCGACCCGCGCGGCGCTGCCGCACCTGCTCACGGCGGCGCCGTCGGCGATCGTGACGATCTGCTCGGTCAACGCGACCCTGCCGGACCCCGGGGTCATCGACTACAGCGCCGCGAAGGCGGCGCTGCGCAGCTTCAGCAAGTCGCTGTCCAAGGAGGTCGGCCCCTCCGGCGTCCGCGTCAACACCGTCAGCCCCGGCCCGGTCGAGACAGCGCTGTGGCTCGGGCCCGGAGGGGTGGCCGAGACCCTCGGTCAGGCCCAGGGCGTCGACCCCGGCGCCGTCCGCGATGCCGCCGTCGGTGGCACCGCGACCGGGCGGTTCACCCGGCCCGACGAGGTCGCGCAGGTCGTGCTGATGCTCGCGTCCGGCACGGCCGGCAACATCACCGGGACCGACGTGCTGATCGACGGCGGCATGGTCACCACGGTCTGAGCCATGGTCGATCTCAACGTCGTCTGCCCGCCGCACGCGGTTCCCCCGTCGGTCCGCCTCGCCAGCACCCAGGGCCGGTGGCTGCTGACCGCGACCATCCTGGGGTCCAGCCTGGCGTCGGTCGACGCGACCGTGGTCAACGTCGCGCTCCCCGCCATCGGCCGCGACCTCGGGATGGAGTTCTCCGGCCTGCAGTGGACGCTCACGGCGTACACGCTGACCCTGGCGTCGTTCATCCTGCTGGGCGGCTCGGCGGGCGACCGGTTCGGACGCCGGCGGGTCTTCCTCGTGGGCGTCGTCTGGTTCGCCGTGGCGTCCCTGCTGTGCGCCGTCGCTCCGACGGAAGGACTGCTCATCGGCGCCCGTGCCGTCCAGGGCTTCGGCGCCGCCCTGCTCACCCCGGCGAGCCTGGCGATCATCCAGGCGACCTACGCCGAGGCTGACCGGGCGCGCGCCGTGGGCACCTGGGCGGGCTTCAGCGGCGTGGCCTCCGCGCTCGGCCCGTTCCTGGGCGGCTGGTTGATCGAGGCCGGCTCGTGGCGCTACATCTTTCTCATCAACCTGCCCCTGGCGGCGCTGGTGGTCTGGCTCTGCCTCAAGCGCGTTCCCGAGACCCGGGATCCCGCGGCCGGCGGTCGCCTGGACGTCGCCGGCGCGCTCGCCGGTGTGGTCGGGCTCGGCGGCATCTCGTACGCCTTGATCTCCGTCCCTGCGTCCGGTGCGGGCTCGTTCGGCGTCGTCCTCGCGGCCTGTCTGGGACTCGCGGGGCTCGTCGCCTTCGTGCTGATCGAGCGCCGGGTGCGCAACCCGATGCTGCCGCCGGCCCTGTTCGGGGTGTCCCAGTTCCGGGCCATCAACGCGGTGACGTTCCTTGTCTACGGTGCGATCGGCGCGAGCCTGTTCCTGCTCGTGCTCCAGCTCCAGGTGGTGTCGGGGTTCAGCCCGCTCGTCGCGGGCTCGGCGCTCCTGCCGATCACGGTGGTCGTCCTGATCTTCTCCGCGCGCAGCGGCGCCCTGGCCAGCCGGATCGGCCCCCGGGTCCAGGTGACGGCAGGACCGCTCGTGCTCGGCCTGGCCATGCTTCTCGGGCTCAGGCTCCAGGCCGACAGCAACTACCTCACCGACGTCCTTCCGATGACCCTCGCCTTCGGGTGCGGCCTGGCCGTCATGGTCGCCCCGCTCACCTCCGCCGCACTGGCTGCCGCGCCCGTGGAGCATGCCGGGATCGCCTCCGGCGTCAACAACGCCGTCGCCCGGGCGGCACAGCTGCTGGCCGTGGCCGCCATCCCGGCAGCCGCGGGACTCACCGGCGCGGCGTACACCGACCCCGCCGTCTTCCTGACGGCGTTCCATGCCGCCATCAGGATCTGCGCCCTGCTGTTCTTCGCGGCGGCGGTCCTGGCGGCACTCACCGTTCGGACAAGGACGCCACTCCCGCCGATGTAGTCGACCTAGATCGGGCAGAGCAGTACGTTTTGCCCCATGAGCAGTGACAGCGACGCGCCTCGGACCGAGGGCGGCGAGAAGACTGAGCGGATGGACCGCCTACGGGCTCTGCTGAACAAGCCCATCAAGATCCCGGAGTCGGCGTCGGCCGACACCGAGGACGCCGACTACGCCGCAGCCGTGGCAGCCGCCGCGACACCCCAGGGGGCCAGGACTCCGATGCCAGCCGAGGGAAAGACCCCCAAGGGCGCCAAGGCTCCCGTGGAGACGCCACCCGCGGTCAAGGCCGCCGCCGAGGCGCTCGACCGTCTGACCGAGGAGGAGAAGGAGGCCGTCGTCGAGGGCTCCGGGTCCGGCAAGAGCCGGTCGCGGCGCACCTGGGCCGACGCCTACCTGGCCAAGCCGGACAAGCCCCTGACCCCGGAGGAGGTCCGCGCCGAGCTGACCGTCGCGCTCAAGGAGCAGGGCGCCGACCTGCGGGAGCTCGTCGCGAAGCGGGGCGACACCCAGGAGAAGTCGCTGAAGGAGGCCCTGGAGACGGGCCTCGAACAGGGCCTCGCCGCGGCGCGGGAGAAGACCGTCGCCGAGCTGGCCACCCGGTTCGACGGCCGGCTCGACGAGCAGGCGGCGTCGGCCGAGCAGGCAGCGGCCGAGGTCCGCGCGGAGACGGAGCGGCTGCGGGGCGAGCTCGACGCGCTCACCACGACCGCCGGCACGCTGCGGGGCGACCTCGACGCGGCGCGCACGGCTGCCGACGCCGCGCGCGAGATCGCGGAGGCCGCCACGAAGAAGGCCGCCACCGCGACCACGTTCGCGTGGGTCGGCATCGCGCTGGCGGTCGTCGCCGCCGTGGTCGGGGTCGTGGTCTAGCCGACGCCGGCCTAGCGCGGGTCGAGGCGCAGGTCGTCCAGGTCGGTGCCGGCGCGCAGCACGAAGCGCCGGTGCCGCCGTCCGCCCTCGTGTCGCCCACCTTGGTGGTGGTGGCCGCCGTAGTACGTCGGGGCCTCGCGGACCGGGGCGTAGGTGACCCGGGGGCCGGTGAACAACCCGTCCAGCAGGGCCGCGAACGCCGCGTCGACGGGTCCGTCGAGTGCCTGACCTTCCGTAGGTTCGTACATGTGTTCGAGTATATCCGCCGCCTGGACGGGAGTCCACCGAATGCGTTGGCCCGTGCCGCGCCGCCGCCGTTACGGTCGGCGGATGATCCTCAGCCACGACACCACGGGTTCCGGCCCCGCCGTCCTGCTCCTGCACGCCGGCGTCGCCGACTCCCGGATGTGGGACCCGCAGCGGGCTCCCCTGGCCCGGCACCACCGCGTGATCCGCTGCGACCTGCGCGGCTACGGCGACACCCCACTGACCAGCGCACGCTTCGACAACGCGGGCGACGTCAAGGCGCTGCTCGACTCGCTGGGCGAGCGGCCCGTGGCGATCGTCGCGGCGTCAGCGGGTGGCCAGGTCGCCCTCCAGGTCGCCTCCGCGTGGCCGGACCTCGTGTCGCACCTGATGCTGATCAACTCTGCCTACGCGCTGCCGCCCACGCGTTCGGTGCAGCGCTTCGCACGCCGCGAGGACGCACTGCTGGAGGCGGGCGACCTGGACGGCGCCACCGAGCTCAACGTCGCCACCTGGCTCGGCCCCGACGCGGACGACGACGCCCGCGAGCTGGTGCGGACCATGCAGCGCCATGCCTTCGACGTGCAGCTCGCCGCCGGCGACGACATCAACGAGGAAGCCGGGCCCGCGATCGACCTGACGGCGATCACCGCCCGCACGCTCGTCGTCTCCGGCGGTCAGGACCTCGACCACTTCCGTGCCATCGCGAACCACCTCGCCGGGCACATCCCCGGCGCCCGGCATACCCAGCTCGGCTGGGCCGGCCACCTGCCGAACCTGGAGCGCCCCGCCGAGACGACGACGCTGATCAGCGAGTTCCTGGACGAGCCCCTCGACTGAGCTCCCGGGCCGCGCGCAGGTAGCCCCGCGTCACGCGGTCCTGCACGCGGTGGGCCGCCGGCGGCACGATCCGGCTGCCCCAGAAGTCGTGCCGGGCCACGGCGTGGATCTCGAAGGCGAGACCCGCGCCGTCGCGCAGCACGCGGAAGGACTCCACGCCCGTCTCCGGGTGGTGCGGCAGCGTCGCGTAGGTGAACCCGGCCTCGTCGGGTTCGCGGACGACGTCGACCACCCGGCACGGGGCCGTGAACCACAGCGGCCCCACGTGCACGGCCTGCACCACGGTCACGCCGAGGGCGGCCGGGCCGGTCGGGGCGATCGTCAGCCCGGCGCCGCGGTGCACGGCCCAGCCGAACAGCGCGTCGGCGGTGTCCGCCAGGGACGCGTCCGGGTCGAGCGCCACCCGCTCGCGCAGCACGCGGGCGCGCGGCGGCGGGGCGGCCAGCCAGCCGACGTCGGCCACGGGGTCGGCGCGCACGGAACGGTCGAGGACTCGGGCGAGGTCGGGCCGGGTGAGCTGCACCCCGGCACCGTACCCGCGGGCGCGGCCGGATCTCACCCGGCCACCCACCGATCGGTCATATGTCACAGATCGACCCCCGTGTATGTTCCTCACCCATGGCGAGCGACCACGACCCCAGCGCCCTCGACGCCCCGGTCCCGGCCGGCGGTGTGCCCCGCCACGCCTCCGCGAAGGAGCGACGGGGCCTGAAGCCCTTCCTGTCCGACCTCAAGGCCGAGGTGCAGAACCAGCTCTCCCGCGCCGAGATCCCGGGCCGGGTACCGCAGGCCGGGGCGGCATCGGCCACGACGGCGCAGGTCACGGCCGCACCGTTGCTGGCACCCGAGGCCGCGCCCGGCGCCGCCCACGAGCCCTTCCCGCAGCAGCCCGACAACGCGACGGCGCTCGCCTCGGCCGCGCTGGCGACGGCCGACCACGCGGGGGCGGAGGCGGCC
>NZ_JBHWZO010000055.1:0-27938 GCF_042728455.1 Promicromonospora sp. NPDC060204 | reverse complement strand
GTGCTGGCTATTTGCGCGTTTCGCGGCCGGAACAGCGCAAATAGCCAGCACTCAACGAAGGGGGCGGGGCGGGTGGAGCGGGGAGAGCGGGTGGGTCAGGCTGGGTCTTCCGTGCGGAGGCGGGGTTCCGTGCGGTTGGCCGGCTTGACGCCTGACTTGTCCGCGTAGAACGCGCGGATCACGTCCATGTCCGCGCTCACGTCGCCCGTCAGCTCGATGCTCGGGCCGAGGCCGGCGACCTTGGCGACGCCGTCGACGTAGCCGAGCGTGACCGGGAAGCCCGCCTTCAGGGCGATGCGGTAGAACCCCGACTTCCAGTAGCCCGACCCGGCGCCGCGGGTGCCCTCCGGCGTCACGACCAGGTGGAACTCCTCGCCCCGGCCGACGGCGGCCAGGATCTCGTCGACGATGCTGGCCGGGTCCTTGCGGTCCACGGGGATGCCGCCCAGCGAGCGCATGATGCCGGCCATCGGCCCCTTGAACCAGGAGTCCTTGATGAGGAACCGGATCTTAAGGTCCATGTCGAAGGCGATGGCCAGCATGAGGAAGAAGTCCGTGTTGGACGTGTGCGGCGCGCCGATGAACACGGAGGGCCTGGTCGGGGCGGGTTGCGAACGCATCCGGTAGCCGGTGCCGGCCCAGATCAGTCGTGCAACGGCCCGGCGGATGGTGCGTGACATCGTCGTCCTCGAGTCAGGTGGAGCGGAGAGAATCTCAGGCGGCGCCGAGCTTCGGGGTCTGCAAGTCTGACAGACCGACCGAGTGGTCAACGATCGCCGTCCGCCGCCCGTTCCTCAGTGCCGCAGCAGCGGCCGCACGCTGTGCGCCGCGAGGCGCAGCAGGCCCCGGGACCCCGCCGACTGCTCGTCGAACAGCATGAGCGCCACGTGCGCCATGGCCTCGTCGGACGACGCGACGGCGCGCGTCGCGATCCCCGCCCACGTCTTGGAACGCATGAGCTGCTGTGCCAGGTAGCACTCCCGGAAGTGCCGCGCGAACCGGCGCCGGTGCGCCTGCTCGAACCCCGCCAGCGCACCCGCCAGGCCGGCCCCGGTCCAGGCCACGCCGGACCGGTCCAGCTCGCCGAGGTGCTCCGCGAGCTGCACCCCCGCGGCCATCCCGTAGAAGATCCCCTCGCCGCTGAGCGGGTTGATCGTCGCGGCGGCGTCCCCGACCAGCACCGCGGCCCGCCCCGGGGCCGTCATCGGGGTACGCGCGGCGGCGTGCGGGAGCTGGTGGGTGGCGACCCGCTCCACCCCGGACACCGAGAAGCCCCGCCGCTCCAGGTCCTCGACGTACAGGTCGAAGAGGTCCCGCAGCTTGCGGCCGTGGCGCGCGGTCTGGCGCTTGAGGTGGTTCACGGGGAGGCCGACGCCGATGTTCGCGCCGTCGTCGGGCAGCGGGAAGACCCAGCCGTAGACCGGCAGGAGGGACTCCAGGAAGTCGAACCGGAGGGTGTCGCTCACTGGCTTGTCCGGGTGGGTGACCCGGCCGTAGGCGCGCATCGCGATGTGGGTGTGCCGCATGGACGGGCGCTCGACGCCGATGGCGCGCCGCACCGTGGAGTAGGCCCCGTCCGCGCCGACGACCAGGTCGAACGTCTCCTCGGAGGCAGAGGCGCCGGACAGGGCGACCCGTTCGCGCCCGCCGTCGGCCGGCGTCAGACCCTCGAACGCGACGCCCTCGCGCACCTCGGCGCCGGCGTCGCGCGCGGCGTTCAGCAGCAGGTCGTCCAGGGCGAGCCGCGGGGTGACGTACCCGGCGAGGTCGCGGCCCTCCATGAGCGGGCCGCGCGCGAGCGCCTCGACGCCGCCCGGGCCGCTGATCGCCACCGACATGGGCATGTGGAACGGCTTCAGCAGCTCCGTCAGGCCCAGTCCGTCCAGCACCCGCCGGGCGCCCGGGCCCAGCCCGTCGCCGCAGGTCTTGTCGCGCGGGAACGTCGCCTTGTCGACCAGGGTGACGTGCGCGCCTGGGACCTCGCGCCGCAGCGCGATCGCCGTGGCTGCGCCTGCGGGGCCGCCCCCGACGACGAGGACCCTGGGTGCGTTGTCGCCGGTCACGCCGTCGACACTAGACCCGCCCGGGCCGACGGGCCAGAGCGGGCGAACCGGTCAGCGGTGCGGCTTGCGGTTCGGCGTCACGTCCTCGGCGGTCCCCGGCACGGTCTTGCCGTGCGGCGCCCCACCCGGCGTCGTGCCGCCCTGCGCGGGACCGCCCGGCGTCGTGTCCCCGGTGGTGCCGGGCACGGTGCGGTGCTGGCGGAACCGGCGGATGGCCTTGTAGAGGGTGACGCCCGCGATGACGATCGCTATGGCGTCGTCGCCGAGGCCGAGCGGGCCCAGCACGCCCTCGGACAGGAGGTCGATCGGGCTGGCCACGTACCCGGCGCCCGCGACGAACGTGAGGATCTCCTGCCAGGTGAACTTCCTGGGATCCTTGCCCCGCTTGTTTTCCTCGCGCATGCCCGGAACGTAACGGAGAACGCGGCGACTCGCCAGGGATGTCCCGGAAGCCCGTTTCGTGACGTGGGCCTCAGGCTGCGGTCACACGTCGATCGGACGGCGGTCCTCCACCAGCCGCGACGTGTACCCGGCCGCCACGAGCCGATCGAAGGCACCCATCACGTCGGCGGGCACGTCCTGCTCGTGGGAGATGAACCCGAGCTCGGCGTAGAGCGTGAGGCGCTGCGTCTCGCCCACGAGCATGTCGACCACCCGGTCGGCGTCACCGATGGTGCCCACGTACGCGTCGAGCGACATGGGCCGGGAGACGCACAGCACGTCGACGTCCGGCCAGACCATCTGGGCCGTCGCGAACGCGCGTCGCCGCTGGTAGGGGTGCGAGACGAGCAGCACGGAGGTCGGCTCGACCTCGTTCTCGGCGAGCAGCTTGCGGCTGTACTCAAGGTTCTCGCTGGTGTTGGTGGCGGCCGGCTCGACCAGCACCGCCTCCGCGGGCACGCCCTCGGCGATGGCGCGGTCGCGGTAGCCGAGCGCCTCGCCCTGGGGGAACGCGTCGACGGTGGTGGGCGCGTTCGCGCCGGTGAAGACGATCTGGGGGAACAGCCCCGCGTGGTAGAGCTCGGCGGTGTAGACGGCGACGCCGAGGTCATGGCCACCCAGTCCGATGCCGACGTCGACCGGCCGCGGCTCGTGCTGCAGGTCGTGGAACACCCACAGTGTCTCTACGTCCTCCCGCACTTCGGCGGGGATCATGACGTTCGGCATATGACGACCATATTGCTCGGAGGAATGAGGGGCACAACCTGAGTGAGAGTGCACGCCCGGTTTCCACTGGAATTGCGTGCAATGTCACATTCATCGGGAACGCACCGCCGTCGTCGCACCTCCGCGCCCCCGTGCCCCCCGCACCGACATCCCATACGCAGACAAGGTAGCGGACCGGATGAAACCGCCCTAGCGCGCGGGATCGTCGTCGTCCTCCCCCTCGCCGGCCGGCTCGGCGGCGACCGCGACGACGTCGTCCTCGAGCTTGCCCGAGAACAGGTCGAGGTACTGCAGGTGGAGGTGGTAGCCGGCCCCCAGCGCGATGCGCCGGATCATTCCGAGTGTCGGTTCGATCTGCCCGGACTCGATACGACTGATCGTCGACGTGGGCACGCCCGCGAGCACCGCCAGGGAACTCATGCTGAGCTCTCGCTCGGCGCGGATCCGGCTGATGATCTGGGCTGCGTTCGTGAGCAAGGTGCCCTCCCGTCGACGCTCTGCCATCGAAACGTGCCATGACGCACGACAGGGCCTGCCGGAAAGTAGAGATCTGTTTTCCGGCAAGCCCTGTGGGACCTGACTCTATACGTCTATGGCCGTCGCGGCGCAGCGACGGAGCAAGTGTCGCCATGTTTCCCCCGGGGGTGCCGCACCGACACGTTGGCCTACTACTCTCAGCCCCCATGGGTACTGCGAGCTCACCGGGGGACGCCGCGCCCCGGCCGGCCGCCGGGCACGGGACAGGTCGCCGCGGCCAGGCGGCGCGCGCCGTGCGCGCCCTTCTCCAGGAGCACCCCGCGTGGGTGCTCCTGCGGTCGAGGAATGCCGCGGCCGCCGTCGTGCTGCTCGACCGCAACCTCGGCGCGTCCCGCCGCCGGCTGCCCGTGGAGCAGCTCGCCGACCGGATCGACGACGACGTGCCGGAGCTGCGCCGGGCCGGTTTCGAGCTGCCCTACTCCGGCTACTTCTACGTCTCCGAGTGGATCGACGAGGGCGTGCTGGTGCGCCGGCGCGCCCCGCAGTCCGGGGGCGAGCCCGGCGCGGAGACGGTCGAGCTGTCCGACGGCGCCCTGCTCGCCATCCGCTTCGTCTCCCGCCTGCGGCGGCCGCACCCCGCGGTGACGCCGTCGCGCCTGGGCGCGGTGCTCGACGGACTGCACCGCCTGGCCGACGAGGCCGACCCCGACCCGGAGGCCCGGCTCGCCGCCCTCCTGGAGGAGCGTGCCGCCCTTGACGCCCGGATCGAGCGCGCCCGGCGCGGCGACTCCGAGGCCCTGCCGGCGGACGTCGCCGCCGAGCGGGCCCGCGAGATCCTGGCCCTGGCCGGCGACATCCCCGCCGACCTGGCCCGCGTGCGCACCGAGCTGGAGCGCACCGACCGCGAGCTGCGCCGCCGGCTCCTGGAGTCCGACGGCTCCCGCGACACCTTTCTCGACGACATCTACCGCGGCGTGGACCACCTCGCCGAGTCCGAGGCGGGCCGCGGCCTGGTCGGGTTCCGCGAGCTGCTGCGGCAGTCGGAGCACACCGCGCAGGACGACCTCGGCCGCGTGCTCGACTCCGTCCACCTGGCGCCCGGCGAGGCCTCCGCGCTGCGCCGCCTGCTGCCCACCCTGCAGGACGCCGCCGACGAGCTCACCGACACCATGGGCACCCTGCGCCGCGCGCTGCAGCGCACGGTGCGCTCCGGCGAGCTCCCGGCCGAGCGCGCGCTGCGGCGTCTGATCGGCGAGGCGCAGGACGCCGCCCTCGCCGCGGCCCCCGACGTCGCGCCCGGCGCGGAGCTGCGCCTGACCCTGCCGCTCGGCGCCGTGGCGCCCCGGTCCGTGGGCGGCCTCGCGCCGCACAACCCCGGCGGGGAGGACGCCGAGGCGCCGCCCGCCGCACCGGCCCTGCCGCCGCGACCGGTCTCGCTCACGGCGCTGCGCGCCATGGCCCGCGACTCGGAGATCGACGTGGACGAGCTGCGCGGGCACGTCAACGACGTGGTCGACCGGGCCGGCCGGGCCACGGTCGGCTCGGTGCTCGGCGCGCACCCCGCCACGCAGGGCGCCGCGAGCGTCGTCGGCCTGCTGACGCTCGCCGAGCAGCACGGCACCCCCACCGGCGACCGCGAGGACGTCAGCTGGCGGTCCTCGCGCGGCGTCGCGCGCCGGGCCGCACTACCCCAGCACCAGTTCGAGGAGCATGTCCCGTGACAGAACCCGGCGTACCCGGATCCGGCCCGGCGCGGCCCGACCCGGCAGACCTCCGCACCGCGCGCCCCGGGCGACCGGCCGGCACGTCGTCGGGCAGCAGCTCGACGACGCCGGGCGGCGGCGCGCCCGGAACGGGCGGCGACGCCGGCAGCCACCTCTGGCCCGGCGACCACGGCACGCTCCCCGCGCCCGCACGCCTCGCCCTGGCGCGCCTCGTGCGCGGCCCCTACCTGGCGGCCGAGCCCGAGCCCGACACCTGGCGCGCGCTGCTGGCCCACGAGGACGTGGTCCGCGAGCGCCTCGCCGACCAGTACCTCGACCTGGTGGTCGACGCCGACGCGCAGGTCGCGTTCGTGCGCGACGTGCCGGCGGCCGACGCGCCGCAGGTGGTGCGCGAGGTGGCGCTGACGTTCCTGGACACCGCGCTGCTGCTGCACCTGCGCGCGCTGCTGCTGGACTCGTCGGACGGCCGCGTGGCGATCAGCCGCGACGAGGCGGCCGACCATCTCGCCGCGTACCGGCGGCGCGGCGGCGGTTCGCCGATGGACTTCAGCCGGCAGCTCGACGCGACGTGGGCCCGGCTGATCGAGTCGGGCATGCTGGAGCCGCTCAGCGGCGACCGGTGCACGGTCTCCCCCGTGCTCCGGACCGTGTTCGGGGCGGACCAGGTCGCGGCGCTGAGCGCCGAGTACGTCCGGCTGGCGAAGGAGAGCGCATGAAGACCATGCACCCGTCCCCCACCGGGCAGTGGCGCCTGTCGCGCGTCGAGCTGGTCAACTGGGGCACGTTCTCGGGGCACCACGTGGTGCCCGTGCCGCGCGAGGGGTTCCTGCTCACGGGCCACTCCGGCTCGGGCAAGTCGTCGCTGGTCGACGCCGTCGCCGCGGTGCTGACCCCGCCCGAGCACCTGCGGTTCAACGTGGCCGCCGCCGGCACGGCCGCCACCGAGCGCGAGGCGGGCGACCGCGACGTCGTCTCGTACGTGCGCGGGGCGTGGCGGCACCGGACCGACGAGAGCACGGGCGAGGTGGTGGCCGACCACCTGCGCCAGGGCGCCACCTGGTCCGGTGTGCTGCTGCGGTACTCGAACGGCACCGACGCCGACGACGGCACCGTCACCCTCGTCCGCCTGTTCCACCTGACGCGGGGCTCGTCGGCGCCGTCTATGCTGCACGTCGTGGTGCCGGGTGGAGCGGGGCTGCTGGACTTCGAGCGGTTCGTGCGCTCCGGGCCCGACGTCGCCGGCGTGACCGCGGCCTGGCCCGACGCGACGGTCAGCGAGCGGCACGCGCCGTTCGCGGCGGCCTTCACGCAGGCGCTGGGCATCGGCTCGGAGCAGGCGCTGGTGCTGCTGCACCGCACCCAGTCGGCGAAGAACCTGGGCAGCCTGGACGACCTGTTCCGCGGGCACATGCTGGACGAGCCCGGCACGTTCGAGCTGGCGGCCGAGGCCGTGCAGCAGTTCGCCGACGTCGCGCGCGCCTACGCCGACATCGAGACGTCGCGCCGGCAGATCGAGCACCTGGGCCGGCTCTCGGCGCTGACCAGGACGTACGACGAGGGTTCGGCGGCCGGGGTGCGCGCGGCGACGCTGCGCGGCTCGCTGGAGACCTTCAAGGACGCGTGGAAGCTCAACCTCGCCCACGGCGCGCTCGCGGGCGCGCGGGCGGCGGAGGAGCGGGCGCAGCACCACCGCAAGGCCGCCGACACCGAGGTCGACGTCGCCGCGAACACCCACCAGCAGGCCGTCAACGTGCTGGGCGCCCGCGGCGGGCAGGCTCTGGCCACGCAGGCCGACCGGCTGCAGCGGGCGGGCGAGATCGCCGCCCTGGTCCGCACGCGGCGCGGGGAGCTCGCGACCGACCTCGAGTCCGTGGGCATGAACATGCCCGAGACCTTCGCGGAGTTCGCGGCGCTCAAGGAGAAGGCCCGGTGGGAGCTGGGCGGCGCCCGGCCGCCGGCCACCGGTGCGGTACCGACCCTCACGGGTGCGGTGCCCGCCGTGGCCGCCGCGTCGACGGGGCAGGTGGCCGCCGTCGCGACCGGCGCCGTCCCGGCGGTCACCACCGAGACCCTGCCCGTCGTGACGACGGGTGCGGCGACGGGCGCCGTGGCCACGGTCGGCCGCTCCCGCGCGCCCGAGGCGCTGGACGGCGGCATCCGCGAAGCCCTGGCGGCGCGCTCCGCCGTCGGGCAGCGGCACGAGGCCGTCGCCACGCGGATCCAGGCCGTGCGGCAGACCCAGACAAACGTGCCGGCCGCGCTCGCCACGGCCCGCCGGGCGGTGGCCGAGGCCGCCGGGCTCGACGTCTCGGTGCTCCCGTTCGCGGCCGAGCTGCTGCGCGTGCGCGAGGAGGACGCCGCCTGGCGCCCCGTGATCGAGGAGATCCTGCGCCCGCTGGCCACGCTCGTCCTGGTCTCCCCCGCGCACCGCGCCGCCGTCGCGCGGGCCGTCGAGGCCGGTCCCGGGCTGCGCTACCGCGTGGTCGGGGTGCGCAACGACGCGCCGCGGTCCACGGACGACTCGTCGCTGGTGCACAAGGTCGAGGTCAAGGACGGCCCGGCGTCGGGCTGGCTGCACCGCCGCCTGTCCGAGCAGTACGACTACCTGTGCGTCGAGGAGCCCGCCGGGCTCGACCTGCACGAGCGCGCCGTGACCCGCGAGGGCCTGATCAAGCACGGGCCGGAGGAGATCGAGCAGCCGCTGCTGCCCGGCGTCGAGGACTGGGCGCTCGGCTGGGACGCCGACGACCGCCTGGACCAGCTCCTGGAGCTCGCCCGCGAGACGCAGGCCCGCCTCGCTCAGGCCGACGAGGCCGTGGCCGACGCCGTCGCCGAGCAGCGCGAGGCCGTGCGCCGCCAGCTCACGCTGCGGCACGTGGCGCGCCGCGAGTGGCGCGAGGTGGACATCGAGACCGCCGAGGCCGACCTGACCGACGCCCAGGCGTCGTTCGACCGCCTGCTGGACGGCACGATGGACCTGCTGCAGGCGTCGCAGGACGTCGCGGCGGCCGAGACCCGGCTCGACCAGGCGCGCGCCGCCGCCGCGGAGGCCGCGGACGCGCTCGCCGAGGCTCGCGCACACCGCCGGTCCCTGGAGCACGTCGTCGCCGAGCTCGGCGACGCGCCGACCAATGCGATCCCGCTCGCGCACCGCCACGAGCTGGAGAAGCGCTACGCCGCCGTCCGCAAGACGGTGACGCACGAGGTGATCGACGACGTCTCCCTGACCGTGTCCCGCACGCTGGACGCGGAGCGTGAGGCGGGGCTGCGCACGTCGGGCGCGGCCGAGCGGGAGATCGTCGGGCTGCTGGCCGAGTTCCGGCGCCGCTGGCCCGCCATCACGCGCGACCTGACGGCCCAGGTGGGCGACCGGGCGCGGTACCTGGAGGTGCTGGAGCGCATCCGGACGTCGCGGCTGCCCGAGCAGGAGGCCCGGTTCTCGGACCTGCTGACCGACCAGGCCCGCCGCGCCCTGCGCAAGCTCGCCGCCGAGATCCGGCAGGCGCCGGCGACCATCCGCGAGCGGATCGTCGGCGTGAACACCTCCCTGCGCCGGTCCCCGTTCGACACCGACCGGTTCCTGGAGATCCGGGTCAAGGAGCGGCGGCCGGCGGCCGTCGAGGAGTTCCTGACCACGCTCGACACCCTCACCGGCGACACCGAGCCGGAGTACGAGGTGCTGGAGCGGCTGGTGCGCCGGCTCGGCTCCAGCGACCCCGCCGACCGCGCCTGGCGCACCCTGTGCCTGGACACCCGGCGGCACGTGCACTTCACCGGCGTCGAGGTCACCGCGGGCGGCATCGCGCTCGCCGTGCACGACTCCTCCGCGGGCCTCTCCGGCGGTCAGCGGCAGAAGCTCGTGGTGTTCTGCCTGGCCGCCGCCCTGCGCTACCAGCTCGCCGGTGTCTCCGACTCGGCGACGCCCGCCTACGGCACGATCCTGCTGGACGAAGCCTTCGACAAGGCCGACACGGCGTTCACGCGCACCGCGATGGACACGTTCACCGCGTTCGGGTTCCACATGATCCTGGCCACGCCGCTCAAGCTGCTGCAGACGCTGGAGGACTACGTGGGCGGCATCGGCCTGGCGACCTGCCGGGAGATGCGGGAGTCGCGCGTGGACGTGGTGCTCCTGGAGACCCCGCTGCCCGACGTCGACCCGGTCGCCTCCGCGACCCGGGGCGGGTCCGGTGGTGGGGCTGGGGCGGTTGCGCCGGCGGCGGTTGCGCCGACGCCGGTCTCGCCGGCGCCCGTTTCGCCGACGCCGATTACGCCGTCGCCGAGCGCACAGGTGCCCCCGGCGACTCCTGCCGGTGGCTCGGCGCCCGGCGCGGCAGCCCCTGCGAACGCGTCCGCCCCGGCCGGCAGCTCCGCCGCGACGCCGGCGCGCGGTCTCCCCGCGGTGCCGC
Organism: Promicromonospora sp. NPDC060204; assembly: GCF_042728455.1. NCBI lineage: Bacteria > Bacillati > Actinomycetota > Actinomycetes > Micrococcales > Promicromonosporaceae > Promicromonospora > Promicromonospora sp. NPDC060204. Next base: position 18,098 of record NZ_JBHWZO010000055.1, on the reverse strand, counting down.
CTCCGCCGCCCGGGCCAGCCCCGACGGGGCTCCAGCCGCTGACGTCGGTCACACCCCCGCCGCCGCCCGTTCCGACCCCGTCTGCGGCTCCGCCGGCGACCGCGGCGGAGGCTCCCGCCGGGACGCCGTCCGACCCGGTCGACGACGGCGAGCCGGAGCCCGACTGGTCCGCGACGGTGACCGCCGAGGAGTCCGACGGCGCGTCGCCCGTCGTCCGGATGACGTCGCGCCGCCCGTCGCTGTAGCGGGTCGGACCCCACCCCTGACTCACCCCACGCCGGATGCCGAGTCAGGCGTGGGGTCCGACCAACTAGCTGACTCGGCGCACGGCACGAGCCGAGTCAGGGGCATGGTCCGACCAGCCTGCTGACTCGGCATACCAAGAGGGTGAGTCAGTCGGCTGGTCGGTCGGCTGGTCGGTCGGCGTCGACGTCAGCCGGCGTCCGCCTCCGCGCGGCCGTCCGCCAGGCCGCGGGCGTAGGCCTCCGCCGAACCCTCGCGGAACAGGTCGTCCGCGCTGGCCCGCACCAGCGCGCGGGCGCCGGGGCCGTCCTCGGCGGTGACGTGCCGGCCCATGCCGCGCACGACGGCGACGGCGCGGCCCGCGGACTTGCCGCGCACGAGCTCGGACGCCGCCGCGATCTCGTCGACGACGGCGGTGACCGTCACGTTGAGCGGCCGCCCGTGCGTGTCGGTGCTGCCCCGCAGGTCGTCGGTCGGGCTGATGCCCGCGCAGCCGATCGCGATGTCGACCAGCGCGTCGCGCCAGGGCCGGCCGGCCGTGTCGGTGACGACGACCCCGATCCGCCCCAGGCCCAGCCGCTGGGTCAGCGCCGACCGGACGGTGCGGGCCGACGCGTCGGGGTCCACGGGGAGCAGCAGCACGGTGCCCTCCGGGGTGTTGCTCGCGTCCACTCCCGCCGCGGCCATCACCAGTCCGAGCTTGTTCTCGACGATCCGCAGCGGCGGCAGCCCAGGACGTTGCCTCTGGGCGACCACGCGGACGGTCTCGTCCGTGATCGCCTGCTCGCGGTCGTCGGCGGCCACGACGCGGCCCTCGGCCTTGGACACGATCTTCGAGGTCACGACGACGACGTCGCCGTCGCGCGGCCGGTCCTGCTCCTCCAGGCCTGCCAGGAGGTCGGCGATCAGCTCACCGAGGTCGTCGCCGGGGGTGATCTCGGGCAGCCCGTCGGGGGCCCAGACGCTCAGTCGTTCCACGGGTCCATCCTCACATCGACCAGCGGGCGGCCAGGTCGGCGCGATACCCTGCCAGGCGTTCGTCACAATTGTCTGTTTGATACCGCGATCGATGGGGGAAACGTCCGGTGTTGCACGACCCGCCCGCACGAAGGACGGCGCCTGTACCGGAACCGGCAGCCCTGCGCCCCGGCGAACCACGCGCTATCGGACCGTTCCGGATCCGCAGCAGGCTCGGCAGCGGCGGTATGGGGGACGTCTACCTCGGGACCACGCGCCGGGGTCAGCAGGTCGCCATCAAGCTGATCCGCGGGGCCCAGCTCGACGACGACGAGTTCCGCACCCGGTTCCGGCGCGAGGCGCGCGCTGCGGCCAAGGTGCGCAGCCGGTTCATCGCGAACCTGGTCGACGCCGACGCCGACGCGGACCTGCCCTGGCTGGCGACCGAGTACGTGGCCGGGCCCACCCTGTCGCAGGAGCTGGCCGCCAACGGGCCACTCGCCGAGGCGGAGGTGCTGAACCTGGTCTCGGGCGTCGCCGAGGCGCTGTACGAGATCCACCGCGCCGGTCTGGTGCACCGCGACGTCAAGCCGGCCAACGTGATCCTCGGGCCGGACGGGCCGCGCCTGATCGACCTGGGCGTGGTCGCGGCGATCGACGCGACGCGGCTGACCCTGACCGGGCAGCCCGTCGGCACGCCGATGTACATGGCGCCCGAGCAGGCGACCGGCAGCCGCGCGACGTCGGCCGCCGACGTCTGGGCCCTCGGCGCCCTGGCCTATTACGCCGCCACGGGCAACCACCTCTTCGAGGGCGACCACCCCGCCGTCGTCCTGTACCGGGTGTCGGCGGAGGACCCGACCTACTCGGACAGCCCCGCGTACCTGCGGCCGTTCCTCGACGCGCTGCTGGTCAAGGATCCGGAGCGCCGGCCGACCCTCGACGCGATCCTGGAGTCGCTGGGCGTGCCGCAGCCCGGTGGCGCCGCGCCGACGCTCGTCACCCCGGCGGGCGGGGCCTCGGCGTCCGCGCGCGGGAAGGCGGGTACCGGGCCCGGGACGGCCGCGGGCGGCCGCTCCTCGCGGCCGAGGCGCGGCCGGCTCCTGCTCGCCGTGGGCTCCGTGACGGCGGGGGCGCTGGTGCTGGCGGGCGCCGGGTTCGGCCTCTGGAGCTCGCTCACGGGGGACGACGCTGCGCGCGACGACCTGGGCCAGTCCGAGACGGCCGGTCCGCAGGACCCCGCGGAGCAGTCGCCGGGCGGCAGCACGAGCCCTGAGGCGAGCGCACCGGTCACGGACGTCCCGGCGGCGGACGGCGAAGGGAGCGCCCGCGACCCGTTGACGCAGGGCACCCCCCGGCTCCTCACCGAGGGTTCGTGCTGGACCGTGAGCGTCGACCAGGTCCAGGGGCAGCAGGCCACGCTGACGTTCTCGTGCAACGGGGTGGGCAACGCCACGTACCACTACCCGACGCCGAGCACCTGGCTCCGGGTCTACGCCGTGGGGGCCGACGGCACCGTCCGCCGTGCCACCGCCGCGGACGCCGGGGCGCAGGACACATTCTGGGCGTACGGCAACCTCGCGGACACGGCCGACGTGACCGCGACCGTCACCCTGCCCGACGTCGGGCCGATCGCCTCGGTCGCCGTGCAGAACAAGGACAGCGAGGGCTGGTACTGGGCCGCACGGTGACGACGCCGCGGGGGCCGGGCGGCGGGGTGCCTGAGGCGCGGGCGGTCCGTCACCGCACCAGCTTGGGCAGCACCTCGCGCCCGAACGTCTCGATCCACTCGCGCTGGTTGCGACCGGCGTTGTGCAGGTAGATGCGGTCGAACCCGAGGTCGACGTACCGCTGGATCGACGCGCGGTGCTCGTCGGGGTCGGCGGAGACGAGCAGGCGCCCCTCGAAGTCCTCGGGCCGGACCATGCGGGCGAGCTGGGCGAAGTCGTGCGGCGAGCGGATGTCGGACCGCGGGAACCGCATGCCGCCGACCGGCCACTCGGTCAGGGCGTTGGCGACCGCCTCGTCGTGGGTGGGCGCCCAGGAGAGATGGAGCTGGAGCGCCTTGGGCATCCGCGCCGGGTCGCGGCCCGACTCGCGGGCGCCGTCCGCGAACCGGGTCAGCAGGGACGCCATCCGGTCCAGGGGCGCGGCCTGGGTGATCAGCCCGTCCGCCGTCCGCCCGGCGCGGCGCGCCGTGACCGGACCCGCCGTGGCGACCAGGATCTCGGGGGCGACGTCGGGCATGGTCCACAGCCGCGTCGACTCCAGCTTGAAGTAGGTGCCCGCGTGCTTGACGTCGCGGCCCGCGAGGGACCCGGCGAACAGCTTCCGGATGATCTCGACGGCCTCGAACATGCGGTTGATCCGCTCGGCCGCCTCGGGCCAGTAGCCGCCCACCACGTGCTCGTTGAGCGCCTCGCCCGAGCCGACGCCGAGCCAGTGCCGCCCGGGGTTCATGGCCGCGAGGGTCGCCGACGCCTGCGCCACCACCGCCGGGTGCCACCGGAAGGTCGGGGCGGTCACCGGCCCGAGGTCGCCAGTCGTGTGCTCCGCGGCTGCCGCCAGCACGTTCCAGACGAAGCCCGCCTGCCCCTGCTGCGGGGTCCAGGGCTGGAAGTGGTCGGCGGCCATGACGCCGGAGAAGCCGTGCGCCTCGGCGAACGCCGCGAGCTCCACCGCCTCGCGGGGCGCGAACTGTTCGAGCATCGCGGCATAGCCGATGGTCACCACGCGGGACAGCCTACGGCCCGCGGTGCCGGCCGTGTCAGACGCTCAGGTCCCCCGGGTGACCTGAGCGGCTGACACGTCGCCGAGGGTCGATGGGTTCAGAGGCGGCCGTGGGCCCGGAGCGTCGTGAGCGCGCCGAGGGTGGCGAGGCCGCGCGCGTCCACGGTCTGGCCCGGCGACCAGTGCAGGTAGTCGAAGTCCCAGCCGCCGTCGTCGAGCTGCTCCCGCTCCAGCCGGTCCAGCTCCCCCGCGATCAGCGGCTCCGGGAACAGCGCCCGGCTGGGCGCGCCGGGCCGCGGGGACAGCAGCAGCGGCCGGAGCTGCTCGTCGTCCTCCCCGCCCGAGACGGAGATGGTCCCGTCCTCGCGCAGGGCGGGCCGCAGACGCTCGACGGCGTCCGCGACGCGGCCCGGCTCGGGCACGGCGTCGAGGAAGCGGAGCGCGAACAGCACCGTGTACCCGTCCACGGCGAGCTCCGCGTCGAGCTGCTTCCAGCACCACGCGGTCGCGGCGTCGAGCCACGGGTGGTCCAGGCCCAGCTCCCACAGGTGGCCGGCGATCGCGTAGGTGAGGAAGCCGCCGTCGTTCGGCACCATCCACGGCGCGGCCGGGTAGCCGGCGGCGGTGGGCAGCACGTGCGGCGCGCGGCCGTCGGGCAACGCGACACCGGCGAGCCAGTCGGCGGTCTCCCGGGCCAGGGTCGTCACCTCGGGGTCGGCGGCCGTGCCCAGCTCGGCCAGCACCTCCAGCGCGGACAGCGCGCCGGAGACCTGGCTGTCCGGCCCGCGCAGGTCGGGTTCCAGGGCGTGGCCCCAGCCGTGGTCGGCGTTGCGGTAGGGACGCAGGGCGTCCAGGACCCGGGTGGGCGGGGCGCCGTCGAGCAGCACCGCGAGGCGGTGCCGTTCCAGCAGGCGGGCGTCGTCGTAGACGAACCGCCGGGCGGCTTCGAGGTCGATGGTCGTCGAGGTGCTCATGGCATCGACGCTAGGCGGCGGTCAGGGTCGCGTCTTCCAGAAATCGGACGGGTGTGAGGCCGGTGAGCCGCCGCACCTCGTCGGACATGTGGGCCTGGCTCGCGTACCCGGCCGCGGCGGCACGCTCCGCGAGGGACGCCGGAGCACCGCCCGAGAGGGCGATCAGCCGCCGCAGCCGCGCCACCCGCCCAAGTATCTTGGGTCCGTAGCCGACGGCGTCCACCGTGCGCCGGTGCAGGTGCCGCTCGCTGACGCCGAGCTCCTGCGCGACGCCGGAGATGCGCGAGCCCGGCGAGCCGAGCCGCCGCGCGGCGGCCGCGACGAGCCCGTCCCGCTCCGCCCTGCGCCGCAGCACGGTGCGCGCGAGCAGGTCGAGGCGCCCGGTCGGGTCCGTCTCGTCGAGCGCATCGGCGAGCGCCGGGCCGACGTCGGGCCACAACTCCGCGAGCGGTACCCGCTGGTCGCGTACCTCGGACGCCGGGATGCCCAGGACGGCGCCGGCCGCGCCGGGCCTGAGCCGGATGCCGCTGGTGCGCGACGTCGGGGCCGCGCCCGAGCCGGAGACGACCGGGCCCGTGTCGGCGCCGACGACCACGAGCTCGCCGTCGATCCGGACGAGGTCGACGCAGCCGTCCGGGATGATCCGCTGCTTGTGGCCGGGCGGCGCGTCGTGCTCCCACAGGCAGGCGACGACCGGCAGCAGGCCGGCCGGCGGTGCGAGCTCACGGTAGGGGGTCACGTCGTCCACGTTACGCGCCGCCTCCGACACTCCCCCTTGTCTGACGGACCGGTCGGGGCCCGGTCGAGTGTCAGTGTCCGGTGGCAGAGTCGTGTCATGCCCCTCGTACCGGCTCGACCGAGCCGCAGGCTCCGCCTGCCCCGCGACCAGCGCCACAGCCCGTGGCGCCGCCGCGCGCTGCGGGTCGGCGCCGTGGCGGTCCCGGCCGCGCTGCTGGCGGCGGGCGCGTCGTCGTACGCCGCGGTGGTCACGGGGCACATGGCCGCGGACCCGGCCCGGGACACCCTGATCCTGCTCGCGGTCGTGAGCACGGCGGTCATCGTGTTCGACGCCGTGACGTGGCTGGTGGTGCAGCGGGGCGTCGCCCGCGCGGAGGCCACGCTGCGGTCCGAGCTGGCGGCGGCCGCCCTGGGCCAGCCCCTGCCGGAGCTGGAGGAGCAGGCCGTGGGCGAGCTCCTGGACCGCGTCAACGGTGATCCCGAACGGCTCACGCGCGCGATCAGCGGGATCGGCATCACGCTCGGCCAGGCCGCGATCAGCCTCGTGGTGGGGTGGGTGGCCGCCGGCCTGGTGTGGTGGCCCGCCTGGGTGGCTTTCCCGCTGGTCGCGGCGGCCGTGCTGGTGTTCGCTCGCCGGTCGGCGCGGCCGTTGCGCGACCTGAGCCGGCGCGCCTCGGAGGCCGGCTCGGAGCACATGGCGCAGTTCGAGGAGGCCGTGGCGGCCCGCGACGACCTGCGCACCGCGCAGGGGCAGCGGTACGTGCTGCGCCGGTACGCCGAGCTGGCCGCGCGCCAGATCCGGCTCCGGGAGGACTGGTCGGTCGCGTTCTCGCGCGTGCGGCTGCGCACCGAGCTGCCGCTCGACGCGCTGGTGGGCGCGGTGCTCGTGGGCGGGGTCTGGGCGGTGAGCGGCGGCGCGCTCGACGTCGCCCGGCTGGTCACGCTGTGGCTCCTGGTCACGGGGTTCGTGGGCCGGGTCGACGTGCTGGGCAGGCTGCTGCCGCGGGTCGAGGAGGCGATCGGCACGTTCCAGCGGGTGCGCGACCTGCTCGGCGCGCCCCAGGAGCCCGCGGGCGGCGCCCCGTTCCCCGGACGGTCCGGCACCGGCGGGAGCACGCCCGGGTCCGGCAGCACGGGCGGGGTCGAGGTGGAGCTGCGCGACCTGACGTTCTCCTACGGCGAGGGCTTCGCCCTGGGCCCTCTCTCCCTGACTGTCCCGGCGGGCACCACCTGCGCGCTCGTGGGACGTACGGGGTCCGGCAAGACCACGGTGACCAAGATGCTGTCCCGCGCGGTCGAGCCGCCCGCCGGGAGCGTGTTCCTGGGCGGCCGGGACGTCACGAGCCTGGACGTGCACGGGCTGCGCACGCGGGTCGGCGTCGTCGGGCAGCGCACCGAGATCCTGGCGGCGACGCTCGCCGACAACATCACGCTCTGGGCACCGGTCCCTGCGACCCGGGTGGAGCACGCCGTGGACGCGCTCGGCCTGACGGCCTGGGTCGCGTCGCTGCCCGACGGGCTCGACACCCGGCTGGGACCCGACGGCGTGACCCTGTCCGCGGGCGAGGAGCAGCTCGTCGCCTTCGCGCGGCTCCTGGTCCGCGACGTCGACGTCGTGGTGCTCGACGAGGCCACCGCGCGCATGGACCCCGCCACGGCGGAGCGGGTCACCCTGGCCGCGCGGACGCTCCTGGCGGGGCGGACGGCGATCGTCGTCGCCCACCGGCTGCCCACCGCGCGGCACGCCGACACCGTAGCCGTGCTCGACGGCGGCCGCCTCGTCGAGCACGGGCCCTGGGACCGGCTGGCGGCGTCGGACGGGCACTTCGCCCGGCTGGTCGCGGCGGCCGGGCTCGCGGACGGCGAGCCGGTGCCCGCGCCGGAGTCCGCCGTGGCGACGGACGTGGCCCCCGACCCGACCCGGACCGACGGCGAAAGCACCGGTGCCGTCGCCGGCAGGAAGGCGGGCGCCGCCGGCCCGCACGCGGCCGGGTCTCCCTCCCCCGGGTCTCCGCCCGCCGACCCCCGCCCGGCCGCCCCGCGGCCGTCGATGGTGCGGGCGGTCTGGAGCACGCTGCGCGCACGCCCCCACGGCATGCTGGTCCCGGCGATCGTGTTCGAGGCGGCCGACTACCTCACCTCGACCGGTCTGGTGGTCGGCTGGCTGTGGGCGTCGGCCGTCGTGGGCCTGGAGCACGGTTCGGCGCCCTGGCTGCTCGTCGGCGCCATCCTCGCTGCCATCGTGACCAACACCCTGCTGCCCCTGACGGTCCGGCTGACGAGCACCCGGTGGTGGGTCGACTCCCGGCTGCGGCTGCACCTCTCCCTGCTGCGCGGGCAGACGGCGCAGCGACGCACCGTCCGCGACGCCCCGGGCGAGATCGCTGCGCGGGCACAGGAGGACTACCGCCTCACGGGCCACACCCAGGCCTGGAGCGAGGTCCTGACGGCGCCGATCACCTTCGCTGTCCTGGTGGTGCTGAGCGGCAGCTGGCTGGCCGGCGCGATCGGCCTGGCCATGGCGGGCGTGATGTTCGCGGCGCAGGTGCTGGGCAGCCGGTCGGTCGCCGCGGCGGCCCGACGGGCGGGCGACGCCGCGGCGGAACTGGGCCGGCTGCTCGGCTCGGCCCTCGACTCCGTGCGCACCGTCAAGCTCGCGTCGGCCACCGGGGGCGTGCTCGCGCAGGTCGCCCGGGTCGACGGCCGCCGCGTGCACGCCTCCCTGGTGGAGGAGCGGACCAACTTCCTGGTCGGCCTCGCGCCGTCCGTGCTGAGCCGCGTCGCGACGGTGCTCGCGTGGACGCTGCACCTGACGGGGACGTGGTCGCTGGGCACGACGCTCCTGGTCAGCACGTCGATCGGCACGTTCAGCTGGATCGGGTACAGCCTGGGCGCCCTCGTCACCAGCGCCGCGTCCGCCCGCCGCTGGGTCGAGGTCACCTCCCGGTACGCGGGCACGGAACGCCTGGCCGACGTGCCCGACGACGTCGACCTGTTCGCGGGCACGGCGACCCCGGCCGGCTCGCGCGCCGCCGCAGCCCTCGCCGCGCCGGGCCACCTGCGCGAGCTCCGCCTCGACGGCGTCACCGCCACGCACGACGACGGCACCGTCGGCGTCTCCGGCGTGGACCTCACCGTGCGGCGCGGCGACCTGGTGCTCGTCGTCGGCCGGGTCGGCTCCGGCAAGTCGTCCCTGCTCGGCGCGCTGTCGGGACTGGTCGACGTCGGCGGGCGGTTGTCCTGGAACGGCGCCGCCGTCACCGATCCCCAGACGTTCCTGCGCCCGCCGCGCGTCGCGCACGTCGCCCAGGTGCCGCACGTCGTCTCCGGGACGGTCGCGGACAACGTGCAGCTCGACCACGAGCGCCCGGTGGACGGACCCGTCCGGTCCGCCGGGCTCGACAGGGACGTCGCCGAGGCGGGCGGCACCGGCACGATCGTCGGGCACCGCGGCCTGCGGCTCTCGGGCGGCCAGGTCCAGCGGCTCGGCCTGGCGCGCGCGCTGGCCACAGGCTCCGACCTGCTGCTCGTGGACGACGTCTCCTCCGCCCTCGACGCCGTCACCGAGGCCGAGGTGTGGACCGGCCTGCGCGCGGCGGGCGCCACGGTGCTGGGTACCACGTCGCGCGCGGCGACCCTCGCCGTCGCCGACCGGGTGGTGGTGCTCGACGGCGGGCGCATGGCCGCCGTCGGGCACTGGCGCGACCTGGCGCCGCGCTGGTCCCACCTGGCCGGCTGACCGTGTCAGACGCGCGGGGTCAGACCCGCACCGCCCGGCGGTCCGCCTGCGCGTCCGGGTCCGCCACGGGGGCGGCGGTCACGAGCGCCCGCGTGTACGGGTCGGCGGGCGCGCCCAGCACCTGCGCCGTCGGGCCCGTCTCGACGATGCGACCCTCCCGCATGACGGCGACCCGGTCGGCCACCCGCTCGACGACCGCGAGGTCGTGGGACACGAACAGGCACGCGAAGCCGAGCTCGGTCTGGAGGTCCCGGAACAGGTCCAGCACGTGCGCCTGCACGGAGACGTCAAGGGCGGACGTCGGCTCGTCCGCCACGAGCACCTGCGGCCCGAGCGCCACGGCCCGGGCGATCGCGACCCGCTGCCGCTGCCCTCCGGACAGCTCGTGCGGGTACCGCAACCCGTACCCGGGACCGAGCCGGACCAGCTCCAGCAGCTCGCGCACGCGGGCTTCCCGGGCGGCCCGGTCCAGCCCGGAGTGCAGCCGCAGCGGCTCGTCGACCGACTGCGCCACGGTCCAGCGCGGGTTCAGCGTCGAGGCCGGGTCCTGGAACACCACGCCCGTGGCCCGACGGCGCTCGGCCCGCTCCCGGCGCGACGCACGCGCCAGGTCGACGCCGTCCACGACCGCGCGGCCCGACGTCGGCCGCAGCAGCCCCGCGACCACCTGACCGAGGGTCGACTTGCCCGAGCCCGACTCCCCCACCAGGCCCAGCACCTCGCCCCGGCCGATCGAGAGCGTGACGCCGTCGGCCGCGACCACGGGATGCCGGCCGCCGTAGGTCACGGTGACGTCGTCGAGCAGCACGACGCCGCCCGACGCGTTCGCGGCGCGCGCGTCCCGCGGCTCCGCCTCCGCGCCAGGCACCGCCTCGACCCGCAGCCCCTTCCCAGCGGTCTCCACCACCGCCGCCGGCTCGCCCAGCCGCGGCACCGCCGCGAGCAGCGTGCGCGTGTACTCCTCGCGCGGCGCCGCGAACAGCTCGCGCACCGGCGCGGCCTCCACGATCCGCCCGTCGCGCATCACCACCACGTCGTCCGCGAGGTCGGCCACCACGCCCATGTCGTGCGTGATGAGCAGCACGGCCGTACCGCGCTCGTCCCGCAGCCCGCGCAGCAGGTCGAGGATCCCGGCCTGGACGGTCACGTCCAGCGCCGTCGTCGGCTCGTCCGCGATGATCGCCACCGGATCCTGCGACAGCCCCATCGCGACGAGCGCGCGCTGGAGCTGACCGCCGGAGAGCTGGTGCGGGTACGCGGCGGCCACCCGCTCCGGGTCGCGCAGCCCGACCTCGGCCAGCAGCTCCAGCACCCGTTCGTGCGCCGCCCGCCGGCTCGGCCGGTCCGGTCCGCGCCGGTGCGCCCGCAGCGCCTCGGCGACCTGGTCGCCGATCGTCAGCACGGGGTTCCAGGCGCTCATCGGCTCCTGCGAGACGAGCGAGAGCACCGCGCCGCGCACCTGGCGGAAGGTCTCCGACGACGCGCCGACCAGCTCGGTCGCCGCTCCTCCGGATCCGGCGTCGGCACCGGATCCGGCGCCGGCACCAGATCCCACGTCGCCACCGGATCCGGCACCGCCACCGCCACCGAACGACCCACCCAGCCGGATCGACCCGCCCACCGCCGCGGCGTCGGGCAGTAGGCCCAGCACCGCCATCGCGGACACCGTCTTGCCCGAGCCGGACTCGCCCACCAGGGCGGTCACCCGCCCCGGGCGCAGCGCCCAGGACACGCCGTCGACGGCGGGCCGCGCGGCGTCGTCGAACACGACGGACAGCCCCTCCACCTGCAGGAGGGGCTGCCCGTCGGTCACCAGGGCGCTGCTCACGGAGCCAGCGAGACCTGGAGGTAGTTCGGGTAGGCCGGGAAGTCCGGGATCCGGAAGTTCTCGACCTTCGAACCGTGCAGGAACGAGTTCTTCGTGTAGATCAGCGGCACCACCGGGGCGTCGCCCAGGATGAGCTGGTCGGCCTCGACCCACAGCTTGGCCGCGGCGTCGACGTCGGTCTCCTCGGTCGCGCGCTCGATCAGGTCGTCAGCGTCCGGGTTGCTGTAGCGGGCCAGGTTGTACCCGCCGTCGCCGACCTGCGAGGAGTCGAACAGCGGCTGGATGTTGCCGTTCGCGCTCGGGAAGTCCGGCTGCCACGACGACAGCGTGAGGTCGTACTTCGAGCCGTCACCCTGCGTGACCGTCTCGGTCCACACGTCCTCGGCCTGCGGCACGATCTTGACCTTCAGGCCGGCCCGCTCCAGACCCTGCTGGATCGCCTGCGCCTGGGCGAGCGACGGGGCGTCGTCGGTCACGACGAGGCGCAGCTCGCGGCCCGACCAGCCGGCGTCGTCCAGCAGCTTCTCGGCCTGCTCGACGTCGCCCTCCGGGGCCGCGTCGTTCACGCCGTTCGAGTACTCCTCGCGGCCCGGGATGCCGGGCGTGACCAGCGTGGTCGCGAAGTCGCCGGCGATCTCGCCGCCGGACGCGACGCGGTACGCGTTCTTGTCCACGGCCAGGCTGATCGCCTTGCGGACGTCGAGGTCGTCCAGGCCGTCGGCCTCGGTGTTGATCGCGAGGTACGCGAGCGCCCCGGGGCCGGAGGTGACCAGGCGGTCCTTGGCCGGGCCCTGCTGGACCTGCGCCAGCTGTGCGGGCGGCACGAACGTGGCGCCGAACGCCGAGGCGTCGGCACCGGAGTCGGCGATGAGGCGCTGGGCCACGACCGTCTCGTCCTGGCTGAGCTCGAAGACCACCGAGTCCGGGCCGGCGGTGCGGGCGTCGTCCGTGGCCGGGTCCCACTCGGGGTTGCGCTCCAGGGTCACCGAGGTGCCCTCGACGGTGTCCGCCACCCGGTAGGGGCCGGTGGCGACGGGCTGGGTCGTGTAGGTCTGGATGTCGTCCTTGGCCTCGGGGACGGCGCCGAACGCCGGCATCGAGACGATCCACGGCCAGTCGCCGTACGCGCTGTCCAGGTGGAAGACGATCGTCTTGTCGTCCGGCGTCTCGATCGAGTCGAGCTCGTCGCCCTGGTACGGGCCGCTGTACTCGTCGGCGCCCTCGAGCAGGTTCTTGTGGTAGCTCAGGCCGCCCGACAGCTCGGGGGCGAACGAGCGCTCCACGGAGTACTTGACGTCGGCCGAGGTGATCGGCGTGCCGTCCTCGAACTTCAGGCCGTCCTTCAGCGTGTAGGTCCAGCTCGCCCCGTCGTCCGACGGCGTGCCGGTGTCCGTCGCGAGGTCCGGGACCACCTCGGTGGTGCCGTCGGCGTTGGTCTGCCACGCGGTGAGCCGGCGCTCGACCAGGCCGAGCGTGGTGATCGCGAGGTTCTGGCTGGTGGCCGGGTCCCAGTTGATGGCGGGGCTGGCGGTGAGGATGTGCAGCTCGCCACCCTGCTGGACGGCGGTCGCCTCGTCGCTCGAGGCCGCGCCCGGCTGCGAGTTGGCGTTGCAGGCCGTCAGCGCGAGCGTGGCGGCGACGGCGATGCCGGCGACCGCCACCCGGCGGGCGGGCCTGCGGGTGGTGCGTGGAGCGTGGTTCATCTGGTCCTTCTCGTCTCTACGAGGTGCTGCGGAGTTCTGGGGTGCTACGGCAGGACGGGACACGGGGTCCCGCAGGGTACGGGGTCGGACGTCACCGACGACATCGGCGGGTCATCGGGTTCTCCCTCCGCGCCGCACCCGCGGGTCGAGCACGCCGTAGACGACGTCGACCGCCAGGTTCGCGATCACCACGATGGCCGCGGTGAACACCGTGACGCCCACCAGCAGCGGCACGTCGGTGGCGCCGACCGCCTCCATGAGCAGGGCGCCGATGCCGGGCATCGAGAACACCCGCTCGGTGATGACGGTCCCGCCGAGCAGCGCGCCGAGGTCCAGTGCGAAGAGCGTGACCACGGGGATCGCCGCGTTGCGCAGCGCGTGCCGGGTGACGACCCGGCCCTCCGTGATGCCCTTGGCGCGCGCGGTGCGGACGTACGGCGAGCCGAGCTCCTCCAGCATCTGTGAGCGCGTCAGCCGCGTGTAGACGGCCGCGGACAGCAGGGCCAGCACCGACCACGGCAGCACCAGGTGCCACGCCCAGTCCACCGGGCTCTGGGCGAACGGCACGTAGCCGGACACCGGGACCATGTCGAGCGTGAAGCCGAACAGCAGGATGCCGAGCAGGCCCACCAGGTAGCTCGGCGCGGAGACGCCCGTGATCGCCCCGATCATGAGCCCGCGGTCCAGGGCCGTGCCGCGGCGCACCGCGGCCACTGCCCCTGCGCCCACACCCACGACGAGCCAGAGCACCGCCGCGCCGATCGCGATCGACGCCGTCACGGGGAACCGTCCCACGATGAGCTCGGTGACCGGCGCGTTCCGGACGAAGGAGTAGCCGAGGCACGGCTGCGGGCAGTCGATGGTCGCGCCCGCGGAGCCGAAGGTGCGGCCGGTGAACACGCCGCGCACGAACTCCCACCACTGCTCGACGACGGACTTGTCGAGCCCCATGAACGCCCGCGCCGTCTCCAGCCGCTCGGGCGTGCAGGGCCGGCCGCAGGCGAGCTGCGCCGGGTCGGCGGGCAGCAGCACGAACAGCGCGTAGGTGAGGAACGAGACCGTGAGCAGCACGAACGCGAGCGTCGCGAGCCGGGTCCCCAGGAACTTGAGGAGCGTCATCGGGCACCTCCGCGCCGCCGGCGGCGCCGCGGGCCGCCGCCCCGCGGGTCGAGCGCGTCGCGCAGGCCGTCGCCGAACGCGTTGAACGCGAGGGTGACGCCGAACAGCGCGAGCCCCGGGAACAGCAGGTAGACGGGGTCCACGGAGAACCAGGTGACGGCGTCGCCGATCGACCGGCCCCACGACGGCGTGGGTGGCGGCACGCCGACGCCGAGGAACGACAGCGCGGCCTCCGACCCGATCGCGCCCGGGATGGAGATGGTCGTGAACACCACGACGGTCGAGGCGAGGTTGGGCAGCACCTGCCGGAACAGCACGTGCGCGTGCGAGGCGCCCAGGGCCTGGGAGGCGCGCACGAACCCGGAGGCGCGCAGCGCCATGACCTGGCCGCGCACCACGCGGGCGATCGACGACCAGCCGAACAGCCCGATCACGAGCACCAGGAGCAGCAGGCGGGGGAACCAGTCGGGCGCGACGGCGCCGACGGCGATCATGAACACGAGCGCTGGCAGCCCGATGAGGACGTCGATCAGCCGGGCCACCACCCAGTCCACCCAGCCGCCGAAGTAGCCCGCGACCAGGCCCAGCACCGTCCCGACCAGCATGGCGACGACGGTGGCCCCGAGGCCGACCAGGAGCGACGTGCGCGAGCCCATGACCACGATGGCGAACAGGTCCCGGCCCGTCAGCGGCTCGACGCCGAACCAGTGCTCCGCGCTGACGCCGCCCAGCGGGCCGGCCGGCGCGCCGGTGGGCCCGAGCGCGTCGAGGTCGTAGGTGTAGGGGTCCACGCCGAGCGCCCGGGTGATCAGGGGCGCGGCCAGCGCGACGAGCGCATAGAGCACGACGACGACGGCGCCCACCAGGGCGAACCGGTCCCGGGCCAGGCGGCGCCACAGGGACGCGCGGCGGACGACGGCGGCGCTGCCGGCCGGTGCGGTCGGCGCGACCAGCTCGTCGGAGCGGTCGAGCGACATGGGACTCCTAGGTACGACGGGACATGACGGGGCGGTGCGGCGAGCACCGACAACACGACATGCGCACGATTCGTCTCCTGGAGAGCGTCGGACGGCCACGATGACCGCCCTGACCGGTGTGCCCGGTTCTGGGCCAGGCAGAACCATAGTGCATGCCTCTGGCACCTATCGACCATCTCGAAGAATCTGTGGCGGACGTCTCGCCGGCGCACCCCGCACGCACGGCCGTCGCGACCTGTGGAAAACGTGCGCTTCGGGTTGCTCGAATCTGGGACACTGGTGCGCATGAGCATTCCCGCCTCCACCGGGCCGACGGACCCGGCTGCGACCACACCCGCACCTGACACGACACCGACCCCTGCCGCCGCCGCGGTACCGGGCGCCGAGGTCGTACGCGCGGTGGTCAAGGAGGTACCGGACAAGGTCAGTGCGGACGGCCTCGAGGCCAAGTTCGACGAGCGCTGGACCGCCGAGCAGACCTTCGCCTTCGACCGCACCAAGACCCGTGCCGAGGTCTTCTCGATCGACACCCCGCCGCCGACGGTGTCGGGCTCCCTGCACGTGGGGCACGTGTTCAGCTACACGCACACCGACATCGTGGCCCGCTTCAAGCGCATGCGCGGCCTCGAGGTCTTCTACCCCATGGGCTGGGACGACAACGGCCTGCCCACCGAGCGCCGCGTGCAGAACTACTACGGCGTGCGCGTGGACCTCTCCCTGCCCTACGACCCCGACTTCACGCCGCCGTTCGAGGGCACCGACAAGAACGTCAAGGCCGCCGACCAGGTCCCGGTCAGCCGGCGCAACTTCATCGAGCTCTGCGAGCGGCTGACGGCCGAGGACGAGAAGGAGTTCGAGGTGCTCTGGCGGCGCCTCGGCGTCTCCGTGGACTGGGCGCAGACCTACCAGACCATCAGCGACTCCTCGCGGGCCACGGCGCAGCGGGCGTTCGTCCGCAACTTCCAGCGCGGCGAGGCCTACCAGGCCGAGGCCCCCGGCCTCTGGGACGTCACGTTCCAGACCGCCGTGGCCCAGGCCGAGCTGGAGGCCCGCGACTACCCCGGACACTTCCACAAGGTCGCGTTCCACAAGCCCGACGGCGAGCCGGTCTACATCGAGACCACGCGCCCCGAGCTGATCCCCGCCGCGGTCGCGCTCATCGCGCACCCGGACGACGAGCGCTACCAGCACCTGTTCGGCACCACCGTGACGTCCCCGCTGTTCGGGGTCGAGATCCCGGTCCTGGCGCACCACCTGGCGGAGCCCGACAAGGGCGCCGGCATCGCGATGTGCTGCACCTTCGGTGACCTCACCGACGTGCAGTGGTGGCGCGAGCTGCAGCTCCCGACGCGCTCGATCATCAACCGCGACGGCCGCATCACGCGTGAGCTGCCGGAGTGGCTCACCGGCAGCGCGGGCGCGGAGCTGTTCGAGGCCGAGGTCGCGGGCAAGACGACCTTCAGCGCACGCAAGGCCATCGTCGAGGCGCTCACCGCGTCGGGCGACATGCCGACCGAGCCCGTGGCGACCCAGCGCAAGGCCAACTTCTTCGAGAAGGGCGACAAGCCCCTCGAGATCGTGACCTCGCGCCAGTGGTACATCCGCAACGGCGGCCGCGACCAGGAGCTGCGCGAGGAGCTGCTGGCCCGCGGCAAGGAGCTCGACTTCCACCCGGACTTCATGCGGGTGCGCTACCAGAACTGGGTCAACGGCCTGAACGGTGACTGGCTGGTCAGCCGCCAGCGCTTCTTCGGCGTCGCGATCCCGCTGTGGTACCCGGTCGACGCGTCGGGCGAGGTCGACTACGACCACCCGATCGTCCCGGCCGAGGAGGCCCTGCCCGTCGACCCGACGTCGCAGGCGCCCGCCGGTTACACCGAGGAGCAGCGCGGCCAGGCCGGCGGCTTCGTGGGCGACGCGGACGTCATGGACACCTGGGCAACCTCGTCCCTGACCCCGCAGATCGTCGGCGGCTGGGAGCGGGACCAGGACCTCTTCGAGCGCGTGTACCCGATGGACCTGCGCCCCCAGGGCCAGGACATCATCCGCACGTGGCTGTTCTCCACCGTGGTGCGCTCGCACCTGGAGAACAAGGTGCTGCCCTGGAAGAACGCGACGATCAGCGGCTGGATCCTCGACCCGGACCGCAAGAAGATGTCCAAGTCCAAGGGCAACGTCGTCACGCCGATGGACCTGCTCGTGGAGCACGGCTCGGACGCGGTGCGGTACTGGGCGGCCTCGGCCCGCCTGGGCACCGACGCGGCGTTCGAGGTGGGTCAGATGAAGATCGGTCGCCGCCTGGCGATCAAGGTCCTCAACGCCTCGAAGTTCGCGCTGTCGTTCGGCGGCGGCGCGGGCAGCGAGATCGCGCTCGACCCGGCGGCGGTCACGGTCTCCCTGGACCGGTCGATGCTCGCGGGCCTGGCCGGCGTGGTCGAGCAGGCCACGGCCGCGCTGGAGGCCTACGACCACACCCGCGCGCTCGAGCTGACGGAGACGTTCTTCTGGACGTTCTGCGACGACTACCTCGAGCTCGTCAAGGACCGTGCGTACGGCGCGGGCGCCGACGCCGCGGACATCACGCCGGAGACGGCCTCGGCCCGCACCGCCCTGGCCATCGCGCTCGACACCATGCTCCGCCTGCTGGCGCCCTACCTCCCGTTCGCCACGGAAGAGGTCTGGTCCTGGTGGCGCGAGGGTTCGGTGCACCGCGCGCCGTGGCCCGTGGCCGAGCCGCTGCGCGCGGCCGGCGGGGCCGCCGACCCGGCCGACCTCGCGGCCGCCGGGCACGCGCTCGCCGCGCTGCGCAAGGTGAAGTCCGAGGCCAAGGCGTCGATGCGTACGCCGATCGTCGCGGCCTCGCTGGCCGTCCCGGCCGGCTCGCTGACGGCGGTCGAGACCGCGGTCGAGGACGTCAAGGCCGCCGGCCGCGTCACCGGCCCGCTCGACCTGGTCGCCGCCGCGGAGGGCCAGGGCGACCCGGCCGTCCAGGGCGGGATCGTCGTCACCTCCAGCGAGCTGGGCGAGGCCCCGCCGCGCAACAAGGGCTGAGTCCGGGCAGACAGAACGGGGGCGGGACGCTGATCGGCG
>NZ_JBHWZO010000054.1:0-28351 GCF_042728455.1 Promicromonospora sp. NPDC060204 | reverse complement strand
AGACCTCGGCGAGTCCACCCGCACCGGGGCATCCGTCGCGAGCATGATCGGCGCGACGCTGCCCGTGACGCTCTGGCTGTCGCTCTACGCGATCGTCGTGGCCGTCGTGACCGGCGTGGCGCTCGGCCTGCTCGCCGAGCGCTACCGCGGCCGCTGGCCCGAGTGGGTCGCCAACGCGGCCGCGCTGACCAGCCTGTCCGTGCCGAACTTCTGGCTCGGCATGCTCGCGATCCTCTACCTGTGCATCGGCCTGGGCCTGTTCCCGGCGTCGGGCTACGTGCCGCTCACCGACGACCCGGTGGGCTGGCTGGTGCACCTGACCCTGCCGGCGCTGATCCTCGGCACGGGCCTGGCCGCCGTCATCATGCGGCAGACCCGCGCCTCCATGATCGAGGCCATGCGCACCGACTACGTGCGCACGGCCCGCGCCAAGGGCCTCGGCCGCACCCGGGTGCTGCTGCGGTACGGGCTGCGCAACTCCCTGATCGTCGTGGTCACGATCGCCGGGCTCCAGCTCGGCGGCCTCATCTCGGGCGCCGTCGTGACCGAGCAGATCTTCGCCCTGCCGGGCTTCGGCAAGCTCACGCTCGACGCCGTCTTCCAGCGCGACTACCCGGTGATCCAGGCCGTCGTGGTGCTCACCACGGTGGGCTACGTGCTGGTCAACCTCGCCGTGGACGTCCTGTACTCCGTCATCGACCCGCGTATCCGAGTGGGAGGTCGCTCATGACCGTCATCGAGCACAGCGATCTCGCGCCCGAGCAGGCGCCCGTCGCCGTAGGCCCGCGCCGGCTGCTGTCCCGGCTGCGCACCCCGCAGGCGATCACCGGCGCCGCGATGCTCGCCGTGGTGGTGCTGGCCGGGCTCCTCGCGCCCCTGCTGGCCCCGCACGGCCCGGCCGAGGTGCACTTCGACGCCCCGTTCCAGCTGCCCGGCACCGTCGGCTTCGCGCTCGGCACGGACGACCTGGGTCGCGACGTGCTGTCCCGGATGATGTACGGCATCCGGGCCTCGCTCATGGTGGGAGTCGTGGCGGTCGGCCTCGCCGTCGTCGTCGGGACGCCGCTCGGGCTGGCCGCCGGCTACTGGCGCCTGCTGGACGCGCCCGTCTCGCGCCTGACCGACGTGACGCTCGCGTTCCCGTTCCTCATCCTCGCCGTCGGCCTGGCCGCCATCAACGGGCCCAGCCTGGCCGGGGCCGCGATCTCGCTCGGCATCGCGCAGGTGCCGACCATGGTGCGCGTGGTGCGCGCCGAGACCATGCGCCTCAAGGAGAGTCCCTTCGTGCTGGCCGCGACCGCGATGGACGCGTCCGGGCCCCGGATCCTCGCGCAGCACATCCTGCCCAACTGTCTGTCCGCGATCATCGTGCAGGCCACGGTGATCATGCCGGCGGCGGTCCTGGGCGAGGCCGTGCTGTCGTTCCTCGGGCTCGGCATCCAGCCGCCCACCCCGTCTCTGGGCATCATGCTCTCGGACGCGCAGCAGTACCTGGGCCGCGCGCCCACCGCCGCGCTGTTCCCCGGGCTGGCCATCGTGGCCATCTGCCTCGGCTTCAACCTCCTCGGGGACGCCCTGCGCGACGCCCTCGACCCGACCACCGACCGTAAGTGAGTGTCATGACCTCCGCTCCGTCCGCCCGGCCCACCTCGCCGTTCGTCCGCCCCACCACCCCGGCCACGCGGCCCGACCTGCGGGGCACGTTCGGGATGGTGGGCTCCACCCACTGGATCGCCACCGCGAGCGCCCAGGCCGTGCTCGAGCGCGGCGGCAACGCGTTCGACGCGGCGGTCGCCGGCGCGTTCGTGCTGCACGTCGTGGAGCCGCACCTCAACGGGCCGGGCGGTGACATGACCGGCGTCTTCGTGACGGCGGACGAGCCGGCGCACCCGCGCGTCCTGGTGGGCCAGGGCCCGGCGCCCGCGGGCGCGACCATCGAGCACTACCGGTCCGAGGGCCTCGACCTGGTGCCCGGCTCGGGCGCGCTCGCGGCGGCGGTGCCGGGCAGCGTCGACGCCTGGCTGCTGCTGCTGCGCGACCACGGCACCTGGGACCTCGGCGACGTGCTGGCCTACGCGATCGGGTACGCCCGCGACGGGCACCCCCTGCTGGAGCGGGTCACGGGCACCCTGCGCACCGTCGCGGGCCTGTTCCGGGACCACTGGCCGACGTCGGCGGACCGCTGGCTGCCCGACGGCGAGGTGCCCGCACCGGGCACGGTCGTCACCAACCCGGAGTACGCCGACCTGCTGGACGCCGTGGTCGCCGCGGGTGCGGGGGCCGCGGACCGCGCGGCGGCGATCGACCTGGCCCGCGCCGCGTGGCGCGAGCGGGTGGGCGCGGCCGTCGAGGAGTTCGTGGCCACGCCCCACCGGCACTCCGACGGCGGCGACCACGCCGGCGTCATCACGGCGGCGGACGTCGCGGCCTTCTCGGCGTCGTACGAGGACGCCACGACCGTCACGTTCCGCGGGTACACGATCGCCAAGACCGGCGCGTGGGGCCAGGGCCCGGCGCTGCTGGCCACCCTGAAGATCCTGGAGGGGCTCGACGACGCCGCGCTGGACCCGTCCACGGAGCTCGGCGCGCACACGGTCATCGAGGCGCAGAAGCTGGCGCTGGCCGACCGCGACGTCTGGTACGGCGACCCGGCCGCGGACGACGTGCCGCTGGCCTACCTGCTGAGCGAGGAGTACGCGGCCGCGCGCCGGGCGCTGATCACGGACGCCGCGAGCCACGAGCTGCGCCCGGGCGACGTGCCGGGGCGGACGACGCCGGCCCCGCCGGTGCTGCGCACGCAGTACGCCACGAGCGCGCCGGCGGGTTCCCTGCCGGGTGCGCCCGGGAGCGGCGCGGCGGCGGGCGTGGGCGAGCCGACCGTGCCGGCGCCCGGCGTCGGCGAGCCGACCGTGCCGGCGCCCACCACCGAGCCCGACTCGCCGGAGCACACCGGCGCCACCCGCGGCGACACCTGCCACATCGACGTCGTGGACCGCTGGGGCAACATGGTCTCGGCCACGCCGTCCGGCGGCTGGCTGCAGTCCTCCCCCACGGTGCCCGGCCTGGGCTTCTGCCTGGGCACGCGCCTGCAGATGACGTGGCTGGACGAGGCGTCGCCGTCGGCCCTGACGCCCGGGCGGCGTCCCCGGACCACGCTGACACCCACCCTGGTGCTGCGGGACGGCGAGCCCGTCATCGCCCTCGGCTCGCCGGGCGGCGACCAGCAGGACCAGTGGCAGCTCCTGTTCCTGCTGCGGGTGCTGGTGGGCGGGTACACGCCGCAGCAGGCGATCGACGCGCCCGCGCTGCACACGACGTCGTTCCCCGGCTCGTTCTGGCCGCGCACCTGGACGCCGGGCGGGGCGGTCGTGGAGGACCGGCTGGGCGACGAAGTCATCGCCGCCCTGGAGGGCCGCGGCCACGTGGTGACCCGGGCCGGCGACTGGGCGCTGGGGCGCCTGTCCGCCGTGACCCGCGACCCGGCGACGGGCCTCCTGGGCGCGGCCGCCAACCCGAGAGGAGCGCAGGGATATGCCGCAGGACGCTGACCACTCCGCCGCGCCGCTGCTGCGCGTGCGCGGCCTGGACGTCGCCTACGGCGACACCCCCGTCGTGCGCGGCGGCGACCGCGACGTCGCGCGCGGCGAGCGGGTGGCGATCGTGGGCCAGTCCGGATCGGGCAAGTCGACGGTGATCGCCGCGCTCCTGCGGCTGCTGCCGGGCGCGGGCCGGATCACCGGCGGGACGGTCGAGCTCGACGGCGAGGACCTCGCCGCGGCCGGCGAGGCCCGGATGCGGGCCGTCCGGGGCGGCCGGATCGGGCTGGTGCCGCAGGACCCGGGCACCAACCTCAACCCCGCCATGCGGCTGGGCGACCAGGTAGCCGACGCGCTGCGCGCCGGCGGCCTGCGCGGCCCGGCGGTGCGGCAGCGGGTGCTGGAGCTGCTGGACGAGGCCGGCGTGCCCGAGCCGGAGCGCCGCGCGAAGCAGTTCCCGCACGAGTTCTCCGGCGGCATGCGCCAGCGCGTGCTCATCGCGATGGCGCTGGCCCGCGAGCCGGAGCTGCTGCTCGCCGACGAGCCGACGTCGGCCCTGGACGTGACCGTGCAGCGGCGCATCCTGGACCACCTCGTCGCGCTCGCGGAGGCGCACGGGACCGCGATGATCCTGGTCACGCACGACCTGGGCCTGGCGGCCGACCGCGCGGACCGGGTGATCGTGATGCTCGACGGGCAGATCGTGGAGCAGGGCACGCCCGAACAGGTGCTGCGGTCCCCGCAGCACGAGTACACGCGGCGGCTGGTCGCGGCGGCACCCGCCGCCGTCGTCGCGCAGGGCGAGGCGGAGGCGCGGGTCGCTCCGGCCGGGGGCGGAGCGGCCGGCGGCGACCCGGCCGGGGGCGAACCGGCCGGGGCCGGCGACGTCGTCACCGTCCGGAACCTCGTCAAGGAGTACAAGGTGCGCGGGCGCGGCGGGCTGCTGCGCGCCGTCGACGACGTGTCCTTCTCCGTGCCGCGCGGCGGCACCACCGCCCTGGTGGGCGAGTCGGGCTCGGGCAAGACGACGGTCTCGCGCATCCTGCTCGGCCTGGAGACGCCGACCTCGGGCGAGGCGCTGGTGGACGGGCAGGCCATCGCCGGGGCGGGCCGGGCCGAGCGGCGCGCCCTGCGCCGTCGGGTGCAGCCGGTATTCCAGGACCCGTACGCGTCGCTCGACCCGACCCACACCGTGGAGCGGGTGATCGACGAGCCGCTGCGGATCTTCGGCATCGGCGACCGGGAGTCGCGCCGGGCGCGGGTCGCGGAGCTGCTGGACCAGGTGGCGCTCCCCCGGGACGTCGCGCAGCGGCACCCGGGCGCGCTGTCGGGCGGGCAGCGGCAGCGGGTCGCGATCGCGCGGGCGCTGGCCCCCGAGCCGGAGCTGCTGGTGCTCGACGAGGCGGTCTCGGCGCTCGACGTGCTGGTCCAGGAGCAGATCCTGGACCTGCTCGCTGACCTGCAGGAACGGCTCGGTGTGTCGTACCTCTTCATCAGCCACGACCTCGCGGTGGTCCGCGGCATAGCGGATAATGTGGTGGTGCTGCGGCAAGGCCGCGTCGAGGAGCAGGGGTCCGTCGACGACGTGTTCCACTCCCCGCGGGCCGACTACACCCGAGACCTGCTAGGAGCCATCCCCGGTGCCGCCTTTGCCCGATGAGCCCGTGCTCCCTGCCTTGGTGCGACCCACCGTGCAGGACGCGATCCGGCGCGACATCATCGCCGGCGTCCTGACGCCCGGCGCCCGCGTGACGGAGGCCTCGCTGGCCCAGCGGTACGACGTCTCGCGGGTGCCGGTCCGGGAGGCGCTGCGCGGCCTGGAGAGCGAGGGCTTCATCGACTCGCGCCCGCACGTGGGCTCGCGGATCGCGGCGATCCCGGTGCACGACGCCGACGACCTGTTCGCGGTGCGGGAGGCGCTGGAGGTGTCCACGGCGCGCAGCGCCGCCCGGCGGGCGGCGTCGCTCTACTCGGGCGACGAGAGCCCGGAGGACTGGTGGCGCCTGCGGCGGCAGATCGCCGCCCTGCTCGACGCCGGGGACGCGCACGTCGCCGCCGGCGACCTGGACCCCCTGGTCGGCATCAACGACCAGATCCACATCGCGATCGCCGAGCTCAGCGGCAGCGCGACCCTGGCCCGGCTGCTGCGGCAGCTCTCCTGGAAGATCGAGTGGCTCTACGCCGCGGACATGCAGTCGCGCGGCAAGCGGCTCTGGCCCGACCACCGGGTGATCGTCGGGGCGATCGACGCCGGCGACGGCGAGCGGGCCGCCGCCCTGATGGCGGCCCACGTCCGGGAGTCGCGGATCGGCTACCTGTCGCGCTACGGCGTCACGCGGCCCAGCTCGGACCCCGAGGTCGCCGCGGCCGTCGCCGCGCGGTCGGCCGCCGTACCGGGCGACACCGCGCCCGGCGCCGATACCGTGGGGGCGTGACGAGCGACGAGCAGACGGGGTCCGGGCACGAGGGTTGCGGGTGCGGGTGCGGAACCCCGGGGCGGGACGCGTTCGTCCAGCTCGGTTCCCGCCCGGCGGACGCCGCCGCGACACCCGCCCGGGGCCGGCACGACGTCGAGCAGGCCCGCGTGCCCGCCGGCCGGTTCACCATGGGCGACTCGTCGGGCGACCAGAACCTCGGCGACGGCGAGACGCCGCGCCACGAGCTGACCCTCGACGCGTTCGAGATCGACGCGACCACCGTGACGAACGCCGACTTCGCGCGGTTCGTCGACGACACCGGCTACCGCACCGAGGCGGAGACGTTCGGCTTCTCGGCGGTGTTCCACCTCGCCGTCGCGGCCGACCCCGGCGACATCATGGGGCAGGCCGACGGCACCCCGTGGTGGTTCGGCGTCCAGGGCGCCGACTGGGCGCACCCGGGCGGGCCGCGCTCCGACGTCGACGGCCTCGACGATCACCCCGCAACCCACGTGAGCTGGAACGACGCCGTCGCCTACTGCGCCTGGGCGGGCCGGCGCCTGCCCACGGAGGCCGAGTGGGAGTACGCCGCGCGCGGCGGCGTCGAGGGCGCGAAGTACCCCTGGGGCGACGCCGAGGTGGACGACGGCGGGTGGCGCGCCAACATCTGGCAGGGCGCGTTCCCGCGGACGAACACGCTGGACGACGGCTGGCTCACCACCGCGCCGGTGCGGACGTTCGAACCCAACGGGTACGGCCTGTGGCAGCCGGTGGGCAACGTCTGGGAGTGGTGCCAGGACTGGTTCGACCCGGGGTACTACGCGCGCTCCCCCGCGGCGAACCCGGCCGGCCCCGAGCGGGGCGCCCAGCGGATCCTGCGCGGCGGCAGCTACCTGTGCCACCTCTCGTACTGCAACCGCTACCGCAACTCGGCACGCTCGTCGAACACGCCGGACTCGTCGATGGGCAACGCGGGCTTCCGCACGGTGGCGCTCAGGGAGGCCTGAGGCCTGAAGATCAGGTGAACGTAGGAGTAGTCGCCGCATGAGCGCTCTCGCGGCGACTACTCCTACGTTCACCCCGCCGATCGAGTGAGCGCGGGCGTAGTGGCGGAACGAGGGGGGCTTTCCGCAACTACATCCGCGCTCACCTGATCGGGGCGGGTCAGAACGTGCGGTGGGTCCAGCGGCCCGACAGGAGGGTGGCTGCCACCGGCATGTCGCGGAGCGACGTCGCCGCCGCGGCCAGGTCCGCGGCGTCCGCGGCGTCGGCGCCAGAGCCGGCCCCGAGCGTCAGCGGGTCGGCGTCCAGGACCACCAGGTCGGCCGGCGACCCCGCCGTCGGGACCAGGCCGCGGCCGTCCGTCGAGGCCTCCAGCGCCGTGCGCAGGCCGATCCGCTGCTCCGGGTGCCAGGGCGCGCGGCCGTCCCGCGACCGGCTGACCGCCGCCGCGACCGCGAACCAGGGGTCGAGCGGCGCGACCGGCGCGTCCGAGCCCAGGGAGAGCACCGCCCCGGCGTCGTCCAGCGCGCCGAACGCGAAGGCGCGGCCGGTGCGCCCCGACCAGTGCCGGTCGGCGATGTCGCGGTCGTCCATGGCGTGCTCGGGCTGGACGGACGCGACGACGCCGAGCTCGGCGAAGCGCGCGAGGTCGGCGGGGTCGAGGAGCTGCGCGTGCTCGACCGAGCCGCGCGCAGCCGTCGCGGCGAACGCGTCCAGCGCGAGCGTGTTGGCGTGGTCGCCGATCGCGTGGATCGCGCACCGCAGCCCGCCGGCGTGCGCGCGGGCCATGAGCGGGACCAGCTCGGCGGGCGGCACCGACAGGATCCCGTGCGCCTCGGGCCCGGTCAGGCCCGGGTACGCATCGTGGCAGTAGGCGGTGCGCGTGTTGAGCGAACCGTCGGTGACCACCTTGAACGGCCCCTGCTCCAGCAGGCCGCCCGTGCCGGGCAGCACGTCGCCGCTGCGCAGCCCCTCGGCCAGGACGTCGTCCAGCCACGGGGTCCAGACGCCGGACCGGACCCGCAGGGCGCCGAACCCGCCGGCGAACCGGCGGCGCCAGGCGGTGAGGTTGTCCGTGATCTCCAGGTCGACGACGCCGACCACACCGCGCGCCGCGGCGGCCGCGGCGGCGTCGGCCACCCAGGCGTCGGCCAGGTGGTCCGGCGCGCGGTCGACGGCGGCGGCCAGCGGCAGCCACTCGGCCTCCCGCAGCACGCCCGTGGGGTGCGCGCCGACGCCGACGAACCGCAGGCCGGCCGTGCTGAGCCACGCGCAGTGCAGGTCGCCGGACACGAGCACCACGGGCACCTCGCCCGCGACGGCGTCGAGCAGGTCGGCCGTGGGGGCGTCGGGCCACAGCCCGTCCCGGAACCCGTAGCCGACCAGCGCCGTGCCGGGCTCGGGCGGCCCCTCGGCGAGCCGGTCGCGCACCAGCGCGACGGCCTCGGCGGCCGAGCGCGCGCCCGACAGGTCGAGCCGGCGCCGCACGAGCGCCCACTGCGTGAGGTGCACGTGCGCGTCCCAGAGCCCGGGCATGAGGGTGCGGCCGCCGAGATCGACCCGCTCGACGCCGCCGTCGCCGACCCGCCCGGCCACCCCGACGGCGACAACGACCCCGCCCCGCACGAGCACGTCCACGAGCCCGCCTGACCTGCCGACGGATCCGCCGACGGATCCGTCGAACGTAGGACTGCTCGGCGCAACACCCCCCGTTGCGCCGACGCCCCCTACGTTCGGCACAGACCCGCCGACCAGGCGGGCGTTCGTCAGGAGCAGAGGCTCAGCCGGGGTCATGGCGCGTCCGCCGGGCGGCGGTCGAGCTCGGCGCGCACCTCGGCCGCGAGCGCCGGCTGCGCGTAGTGCGGGTCGGACCCGAGCGCCGTCACGACGCGCTCCACGACGGCGCGCGGCTTGTCCTGGCTGAGCTTGGCCTTGCCCTGCCAGCGGTTGACGCGCAGCCGGAAGCCGGCAGCTCCGCGGGCGATGCGGTGGGCGTACTCCTCGACACTCGGCAGCCGGACGGGCTCCGGCATGACCGACTCGTACCGGTCGACGGTGTCGGACAGGACCGCGTACGACTCCTCCGGCACGAGCAGCTCGACCGTGCACCAGAGGTGGACGGCGAGGTAGTCCCACGTCGGCACGGCCGGCGTCATCTCGTACCAGCCGGGCGAGACGTAGCCGTGCGGGCCCTGCACGATCAGCAGGGACTCGCGGCCGCTGTCCAGCGCGTGCAGCACCTCGTCGGGCCGGCCGACGTGGCTGAGCAGGCTCATCGGCTCGCCCGGGGGCGTGTCCTCCAGCAGGACCGGCAGGTGGGAGGCGACGGGCGCGCCGTCGTCGCCCACCGAGACCAGGGTGGCCCAGCCGTGGGTGCGGACCAGGTCGCGCACGCGGGCCTCGTCCTGGATCTCGTAGTCGCTCGTGTGGATCACTGGGTCATCGAACCATCCGCAGGGGCCCGTGCGGGACCCGTCCCGTGTGACCGCCGCGTAAAACTTTCATTTCCTTCTGAAACTTCATTGACCTCGATCGGCGGTGTGCGCTCAACTGTTCGCCACCCGAGCAGGACCCCGGTGCGCGAGAGCACGCTACCCGTGGAGGAACCATGAACCCGAGACTCCGGCCGCTCCCCTACCGTGCCGGTACGGCGGCGACCGCCCTCGCGCTGACCCTCGCCCTGTCCGCCTGCGGTTCGGCCGGCGCCGACGACGCCGCCGGTGACGCCGGCGGCGGCTCCATCAGCGTGGCCGTCACCGACCCGATCCAGACGGTCCCCGGCCGCCAGACCGTCGCCTACGACCTGAACATGGCCGTGTGGTCGCCGCTGACCTGGGTCGACGCCGAGGGCGAGCTCACCTACGTGGCCGCCGAGTCGATCGAGTCGGACGACGCCACCACCTGGACGGTGACGCTGCGGGACGGCTGGACGTTCCACGACGGCACGCCCGTGACCGCCCAGTCGTACGTCGACTCCTGGAACGCCGTCGCCTACGGGCCCGACGCGTTCGAGAACTCCGGCCAGCTCGCCGGCATCGCCGGGTACGACGACCTGAACCCGGCGGAGGGCGAGCCGAAGACCACCGAGATGTCGGGCCTGGCGGTCACGGACGACCTGACGTTCACCGTGACGCTGGACGGCCCCGACGGGCAGTTCCCGATGCAGGTCAGCCAGGCGCAGACCGCGATGTACCCGATGCCCGCCTCCGCCCTGGAGGACATGGACGCCTACAACGCGCACCCCGTGGGCAACGGCCCGTTCGCCGTCGTGGGCGACTACGTGGAGAACGAGCCGATCGAGACCGAGGCGTACGCCGACTACCAGGGCACCGCCCCCACGGTCGATGCCATCTCGTTCGTGCCGTACGCCGACGCCACCACCGCCTACACCGACGTGCAGGCCGGCAACATCGACGTCGCGAGCGTGCCGGCGGCCCGGCTGCCGCAGGCCTCGGGCGACTTCGGGGAGCGCCTCTACACGTTCGAGGCGCCCGGCATCTCGTTCCTCGGGCTCCCGCTGTGGGACGAGCGGTACGAGGACGTGCGGGTGCGCCAGGCCATCTCGATGGCGATCGACCGCGAGACCATCTCCGACGTCGTCTACGGCGGCCTGTACACGCCGGCCACCGCGTTCACCCCGGCCGTCGAGGCGGGCACGCCCGAGGGCATCTGCGGCGACTTCTGCACGTACGACCCGACCGCGGCCAAGGCCCTGCTGGACGAGGCCGGCGGGTTCGACGGCACCATCGACATCTACTTCCCGGGCGGCATCGGGCTCGACGAGCTCTACAAGGCGATCGCCAACCAGCTCCGCCAGAACCTGGGCGTCGAGGCCGTCGCCACGCCGAGCGCCGACTGGGCCGAGTTCTCCGAGAACCGCACCAACGGCGACATCGACGGGCCGTTCTTCTCCCGCTGGGGCGCCCTGTACCCCAGCCAGCAGAACACGCTGCGCTCGTTCTTCGTGGAGAACGGCGGCTGCCCCAACTGCATCCCCTACTACGAGGACGACGTCGCCGACCTGATCGCGGCGGCCGACGCCGAGGCCGACCCCGACGCGGCCGGCGAGGCCTACGCCGCGGTGCAGGAGCGCCTCCTGGAGGACTTCCCGGCGCCGCCGCTGTTCTTCGAGACGTATTCCTACGTGACCTCGGAGCGCGTCGCCGAGCTGCCGACGTCCGCGGTCGGCAACCCGACCTTCTCCGCCGTCGTGCTCGCCGAGGGCGCATGAGCGGCACCGCCACCGGAGGGCTCGACGCGGGCCTGCTCGACGACGTGCTCGACCGGGCCCGCGCCGTCCCCCCGATCAGCGACTTCCCCACCGTCGACGCGCTCCTTGACTGGTTCTCGGCCCTGGCCGACGACCACCCGGGGCTCGTGCGCCGGCGGCGCGTGGGGACGTCGCGGCTCGGGGAGCCCATCGAGATGTTCTCGGTGGGCGACGGGCCGCGGCCGCACCTGCTCTTCGCGGGCGTGCACCCCAACGAGCCCATCGGGTTCCGCACACTCCAGCACCTGGCCGCCGAGCTGGTGGCCGACCCCGGGCTGCGCGCCTCGACCGGTGCCACCTGGCACCTGGTGCCGTGCATCGACCCGGACGGCACCCGGCTCAACGAGTCCTGGTTCGGCGACCCCGCCGACCGCGCCGCCTACGCCCGCGGCTTCTACCGCCCGGCGCCGTCGGAGCAGGTGGAGTGGACGTTCCCGTTCGCGTACAAGGGCGCGTACTTCGACGACGTGATCCCGGAGACCCAGGCGCTCATGCGCCTGATCGACGAGCTGCGGCCCGAGCTGATGGTCAGCCTGCACAACGCCGAGCTCGGCGGCGTCTACTACTACCTCAGCGAGGACCTGCCGGACGCCGTCGCGCCGCTGCACGCGGTGCCCGCGGCGCTGGGCCTGCCGCTCGACACGGGCGAGCCCGAGTCGCCCGCGCTGCAGCGGCTGGCCCCCGCTATCTACCGGGCCGGCTCCACGCGCGACGAGTACGACTACCTGGAGTCCCTCGGGCTCGACGCCCCCTCCCTGGTGGGCGGCGAGGGGTCGGCGGCCTACGCCCGGCGGCACGGGACGGTCAGCCTGATCGCCGAGCTGCCGTACTGGTCGCACCCGGCCGCGGACGACACGGCCGAGAGCGACGCCGACTACGCGGACGTCGTCCGGACCAAGGCCGAGGCGCTGATCGAGCTCGGGAGCACCCTGACCGGCCTGCTGGACGAGGCCCGGGGCGACCTGACGCTGCGCAGCCCGTTCCTGCGGGCCAGCGAGTCGTTCGTGCCGATGATGACGGACGCGGGCACCAGCGAGCTCGTGCGGGCCGGGCGGCTGCCGTCGCGGCGCGCGACGGGCGCCGAGGTGTTCAGCAACGAGGAGGTCGTGCGGATGTTCCGGTTGCGGTTCGGCGGCATGCTGGTCCGCGCGCTGGAGGCCGAAGCCACGGCCGGCCTGGCGACGGCGCGGCTGCACCGCGTGCACGCGCGGGCCCGGGACCTGTACGACGGCTGGCTGGCCGACGCCCAGGCCGTGACCGGCCTGGAGGTGCTGCCGGTCGAGCGGCTCGTGGGTGTGCAGTACGGCGCTACCCTGGCCGTGTCGCACGTGCTGGCGGCGCACAGATGACCCGGCGCGTCGCCCGGCGCCTGGTCGACCTGCTCGTGGTCTTCCTCGGCGTCACGCTGATCATCTACCTCATGGTCTTCGCGCTGCCCGGGGACCCGATCGCCGCCCTCGGCGGCGACCGGCCCCTGGCCCCGAACGTGGTGGCCGAGCTGCGCGAGCGCTACCACCTGGACGAGCCCGTGCTCCAGCAGTACCTGCGCTACCTCGGCGGGCTGCTCCAGGGCGACCTCGGCACCACGTTCCAGGGCCAGTCCGTGGCCGACCGCATGGCCCTGCGCTGGCCCGTGACCATCACCCTGGCGCTGACCGCCTGGGGCATCGAGGTGCTGCTCGGGGTGCTGCTCGGCCTGGTCGCCGGGCTGCGCGCCGGCGCCGTCAGCGACCGCCTGGTCCTGGCCGGCACCGTCGTGGCGACGTCGATCCCGGTGTTCGTGCTCGCCGTCTCCGCCCAGCTCTGGCTGGGCGTGGAGCTCGCCTGGTTCCCCGTGGCCGGCACAGGCGCGGGGTGGCCGACGGCGTACCTGCTGCCCGCCGCGGTCATCGCCGTGTTCGGGCTCGCCTCGGTGGCCCGGCTGATGCGCGGCTCCGTGGTGGACACGCTGCGCACCGACTTCGTGCGGACCCTGCGGGCCAAGGGCCTGCGGGAACGCCAGGTGGTCGGGGTGCACGTCATGCGCAGCTCCGCGATCCCGGTGCTCACCTACCTCGCGATCGACCTCGGGTACCTGCTCGGCGGGACCGTCGTGGTCGAGGGCGTGTTCAACCTGCCCGGCGTCGGGCAGCTCCTGTTCCAGGCGATCCGCGCCCACGAGGGACCCACGATCGTGGGCGTGTCCACCGCGCTCATCCTCGTGTTCCTGCTGACCAACCTGCTGGTCGACCTGCTCGCCTCCGTCCTCGACCCGAGGATCCGCCATGAGTGAACCCCTGCCCGCCGCCCCTGCCGCCGTCGGACCCACCGCGGGACCCGCCGGTGCGGCGCCCGCCACCGCGCCGGCCGTCGCCCGGCGCGGGGTCTGGCGCACCCTGCGCCGTCGTCCGCTGTTCTGGGTGTCCGCGGCCGTGCTGACCGTGCTCGGCCTGGTCGCGCTGGTCCCGTCGGCGTTCGCCGGCTGGTTCGGCCATCCCGACCCACGGGCCTGCGACCTGGCCTCCAGCGCCCTGCCGCCCGGCGGCGGGCACGTGCTGGGCACCGACGTGCAGGGCTGCGACGTGTGGGCCAACGTCGTGTTCGGCACGCGCGCGTCGCTGACCGTGGGGCTGCTGTGCACCGCCGTCGCGCTGGCCGTCGCCCTCGTGGTCGGCACGCTCGCCGGCTACTACGGCGGCTGGCTCGACCGGGTGGTGGCCCGGCTGACCGACGTGTTCCTCGGGTTCCCGTTCCTGCTCGGCGCCGTGGTGGTGCTGACGTCGGTGGGCTCGCGGTCCGCCGTGTCCGTGGCCCTGGTGCTGGCGCTGTTCTCGTGGCCCACGATGGCGCGGCTCGTTCGGGGCTCGGTGCGCACGGTGCGTGACGCGCCCTACGTGGAGGCGGCACGGGCCATGGGCCTGCCCGACCGGCGGATCATCGCCCGTTACGTGCTGCCCAACGCGCTCGGCCCGGTGCTGGCCGTCGCGACGATCATGGTGGGCAGCGTGATCGTGGCGGAGTCCACCCTGACGTTCCTCGGGCTGGGCCTGAACGCGCCGTCGATCTCGTGGGGGCTCCAGCTCTCCAGCGCGCAGTCGTTCTTCCAGACGTCGCCGCACATGCTGGTGGCGCCCGCCGTGGTGCTCACGATCACCGTGCTCGCCATGATCACCCTGGGTGACGTGCTGCGCGACGTGCTCGACCCGAGGGGTCGCTCGTGAGCCCGGCTCCTAGGGTGGGCGCATGAGCAGCCACACCCCCGCTGACCAGCCCGCCGACCAGCCCGCCGACGGCGCGGACGACCCCGTGCTCGACGCCGCGGCCGAGCACTTCGTCGAGCAGTTCGCCCTGACGTGGGGTGCGTCGCACAGCCCGCGCATGGAGGGCCGGATCGTCGGCCTGCTCATGATCGTGGACCGGCCCTACCTGTCCTCGCAGCAGATCGCGCGGCTGCTCAAGGCCAGCGCCGGCGCCGTCTCCACGAGCACCCGGCGCCTGGTCGAGACCGGGTTCGTCAAGCGGCACGCGGTGCTCGGCGACCGCCAGCACTACTTCCGCGTCGAGGACGACATCTGGGGCAGCTTCCTCGCGAGCGAACGGGCCTACCTGGGCCACCTGCGGAACGTGATCGACGACGGGCTCGCGCTCGCGGGCGACGCCGACGGCCCGCACAAGCGCCTCGTCAACGCGCGCAACTACATGGAATGGCTTGCCGGGTACCACCGCAAGATGCTCGCCGACTGGGAGGCGTACCGCGACGCCCAGGCGGCGGACGGAACAGGAGAACCGTGACCGACGTCGCCACCGCTTCCGGCCCCTCGCCCGAGACCGAGCCCGGCACCACGCCCGGCCCCGGCGCCGACCGTGCCCCCGTGCTGGAGGTGCGCGACCTGACCGTCAAATTCCGGGTCGACGACGGCCACGCCCCCGACGTGCACGCCGTGCGCGGGGTGTCGTTCGACGTGCTGCCGGGCGAGGTGCTCGCCGTCGTCGGCGAGTCCGGCTCGGGCAAGAGCGTCACGTCGCTCGCTCTGCTCGGGCTGCTCGGCCGGCACGCGACCGTGGGCGGCAGCGCCCGCCTCGGCGGGGCGGGCCGGGAGGCCGTGGAGCTGATCGGGCTGGAACGGCGGGCGCTGCAGGACGTGCGCGGGCGCCGCGTCGCGATGGTCTTCCAGGACTCCTCGGGCGCGCTCGACCCCGTCTTCACCGTGGGCTACCAGCTCGACGAGATGCTGCGGCGGCACGCGCCCGGCCTCACCCGCGCCCAGCGCCGGGAGCGGTCCGTGGAGCTGCTGCGCCTGGTCGAGCTGCCCGACCCGGCCGAGCGCCTCAAGTTCTACCCGCACCAGTTCTCCGGGGGCCAGGCCCAGCGCGTGATGATCGCGATGGCGCTGGCCTGCGACCCCGAGGTGCTGCTCGCGGACGAGCCGACGACGGCCCTCGACGTCACCGTGCAGCGCGAGGTGCTGGACGTGCTGCGCCGCCTGCGCGAGCGGGTGTCCACGGCGATCGTGCTGATCACGCACGACATGGGCGTGGTCGCCGACCTCGCGGACCGCGTGGTCGTGATGCGTGGCGGCGAGGTGGTCGAGTCCGCGCCGGTGCGGCAGCTCTTCGAGGCGCCGCGCGCCGCGTACACGCGGGAGCTGCTCGCGGCCGTGCCCCGCGTGGGCACGCCGGACCGCCCGAGCGGGGCGGACGACGGCGGCCGGCCCGCCCTCGCGTTCGACGACCTGGTGGTGGAGTACCGCGACCGGCGGGGCCGCGCCGTGCGCGCCGTCGACGGCGTGACCCTCAGCGTGCAGCCCGGCGAGATCGTCGCGCTGGTGGGCGAGTCCGGCTCCGGGAAGTCGTCGATGGGCCGCTGCGCCCTCGGGCTCGCGCCTGTCACGTCCGGCTCGGTCGAGGTGGTCGGCACCCGCCCCGGCCAGGACGCCCCGCGCGCGGTCCGCGCCGCCCGGGCCCGGATCGGGGTGGTGTTCCAGAACCCCGCCGCGTCGCTGAACCCGCGCTACTCGATCGGCGAGTCGGTCGCCGAGCCGCTGCGCGTCCACGCCGGGCTGCGCGGGCCCGAGCTCGAACGGCGCACCGCCGAGCTGCTGGAGAGCGTGGAGCTGCCCGCGGCGTGGGTGTCCCGGTACCCGCACGAGCTGTCGGGCGGCCAGCTCCAGCGCGTCTCGATCGCCCGCGCCATCTCGCTGGGCCCGGACCTGCTCATCGCCGACGAGCCGACGTCGGCCCTGGACGTGTCCGTGCAGGCCACCGTGCTCGACCTGTTCCGCCAGGTGCAGCAGTCCCTCGGCTTCGCCTGCCTGTTCATCAGCCACGACCTCGCGGTGGTCGACGAGCTCGCCGACCGCGTCGCCGTCATGCACCGCGGCCGGCTGGTCGAGACGGGCGCGCGGGCCCAGGTGCTCGGCCGCCCGGAGCAGGACTACACGAGGCGCCTCCTCGCGGCGGCCCCGGTCCCGGACCCGACGGAACAGGCGGCCCGCCGGACGGCGCAGCCAGGCTGACCCCGTCTCGTCGAGAACCACGTGGGCCTGCTGCAGGTTCCTGCAACCGGCCCTGCGTTCGCCGAGGCATGCTCGGCTCATGTTGAGACGAGGAATAGTGAGCGCGCTGACGCTGCTGACGATGGTCTTCGCAGCGCCGGCACAGGCAGTAACCATCGAGTACAACGTGGCGGTCGACCACTATGTGTCGTGCGGCGCCGTTCTGGAGAAGAGCTGGGGCTCAGGCTGCTACCGCCAGGACGGCGACTACTTCTGGGTCACCGACGACAGCAGCGACGATCGCAGTACGGGTGTGATCTGGCGGCACCCAAGCACCGGCCGCGAGGGGATCTGTCGCAACAAGGACGGATTCCTCGGCGGCGGGGTCCGGACCTGCAACAAGGACTTCCCGGAGAACACGAAGATCCGCTGGCGGATCGCCCGCTGCGACGGCAGTGCGCACAGCTGCAAGAGCCTGAGCCACTGGGTGGACTCCTCCGGTGTCATCGAGGAGACCACCTGACGAGGTCACCGGCACGGAGCCGTGGGCCGGAGGAACTCCGGCCTACGGCTCGTGAATACTCGCTGCCGACCGCACCGAGACCAGGGCGTTATCTGCTCTCCATATGGATGTAAGCCGCAACTCCTAGCATCCCCGGGTGTCTCCTTCCCGCACGAACGCTACCGGTCGGGTCGCAGCCCTCGACGGGCTGCGCGGGCTCGCCCTGCTCCTCGTGGTCGCGTTCCACCTCTTCGGCCAGGGCCGGGTCTCGGGCGGCGTCGACGTGTTCCTGGTGCTGTCCGGGTACTTCGCGACCGGCACGCTGCTGCGCCGCGCCGAGGGCGGCACCCTCCGGCTCGCGGCGCACTACGCCCGGACGCTCGCGCGCCTGCTGCCCGCGGCGCTCGTGGTGCTGGCCGCCGTCACGGTCGCCCTGCTCGCGCTCGCGCCCCGGCTGCGCTGGTCGGCTGGGCTGCGCGAGGTCGGCGCGTCCGCGACGTTCTGGGAGAACTGGGAGCTGGTGCACTCCGCGCTCGCGTACGGCGCGGCCGGACCCGACGCCAGCCCGCTTCAGCACTTCTGGTCGCTCTCGGTGCAGGGCCAGTTCTTCGCCGTCTGGCCGCTGGTGGTGCTGGGCCTGGTCGCCGTCGCCCGACGCCGCGCGCGGGCCGGGCGCGGACCGTCGGCGCCGCGGCGCCTGGTCACCGTGGTGACGGCCGCAGCCACCGCCGCGTCGTTCGCCCACGCGCTGTGGCTCGTCCACGCGGACCAGCAGGTCGCCTATTTCAGCACCTTCACGCGGTTCTGGGAGATCGGCGTGGGCGCGCTGCTCGCCCTGCTCCTCCCGCACGCCGGCCACGCCGCCGCCGGCCGCGCCGCCGCCGGGACCGCCGCGAACCGAACCGCCGCCGGGACCGCAGCACCGGGCGGCCGCGTGCGGAGCCGGCTCGGGTGGGCGGGCCTCGCCCTGGTCATCGGGTCGGGTTTCGTGGTCGACGGCGCCGACGTGTTCCCCGGGGCCTGGGCCCTCGTGCCCGTCGGCGGCGCGGCCCTGGTGCTGATCGCGACCGTCCCGGGGCCGACGGCGGGGGCGCGTCCCACCGAGACGCCGTCCCGTGGCGTCGAGCGGCTCCTGGACAGCGCCCCTCTCCGCCTCGGCGCGCGCGTCTCGTACGCGCTGTACCTGTGGCACTGGCCCGTGCTGGTGTTCTGGCTCCTGACGACGGGGGCGCACCGCGCGAACCCCCTGACCGCCGCCGGGGTGCTCGTCATCTCGGCCGGGCTCGCCTGGCTCACCACGCGGTACGTGGCCGAGCCGCTGCTCGCCCACGTCACGGCCCGCCTGGCCGCGCGCCTGCCCGCGGCCGCCGTCCCGCAGCGCGGTCCCGCAGCCCCCGCCGACCGGGCCGACCACGCCGGCCCCGCCGACCGTGCCGACCGGGCCGGCACGGCCCACCAGCCCGTCGCCGTCGACCTGGTGGGCGACGTGACCGCCCGGGCCACCGGGACGCCGTCGGGCCGGCGGACGCTCGCAGTGCTGGCTGGCGCCGCCGTGCTGATGCTGGGCGGCGCCCAGGCCGCGGCCACCGCGCACGACCTGACGGTGCGCCACAGCGTCGACGGGCTGCTCGCGCTCTCGCCGGACCATCCGGGCGCCGCGGCCCTCGCGCCGGGCTCGCCGGACCCGGGCCCCCGCCGCGACGCGGACGCCGTCCCGTTCCGGCCCGCCACGTGGGTGGCCTACGACGACCATCCCGACCGGCCCGACTGCGCGCAGGGCGGCGACCGCTCCGAGCTGCTGGAGTGCACGATCGTGGCGCAGGACGACCCGGCGGCCGTCGTCTACCTCGCGGGGGCGTCGCACGAGCAGCAGTACGAGGAGGCGTTCGCCGCGCTGGCCCGGGCGCACGGCTGGGAGCTGCGCGAGATGCTCAAGCACGGCTGCCGCCTCGCGACGCCGGGCGGCGGCGCGGGTACGGCCGGCACGGAGTCCACGGGCGCGGGGCCCACGGGCCTGGAGTCCGAGGGCGCGGAGTCCGAGGGCGCGGAGTCCGCCGGCCCGGAGTCCGCCGGCCCGGTGTCCCCGTCGTGCGCCACGTGGAACGAGCAAGCGCTCGCCGCGCTGGTGGCGGCCCGCCCGGACGCCGTCGTGGTGATCGGTTCGCGCACGTACGAGGACGGCTCGCCCGAGCAGGTGCTGCCCGGCCAGGTGGGTGCGTGGCGCGCCCTGGACGACGCCGGGATCCGCGTCGTGACCGTCCGGGACAACCCCCGCTTCGAGTGGTTCGTGCCCGAGTGCGTCGACGCCGCCGGCTTCCCGGAGGCCTGCGGGCGGCCCCGCACCGAGCAGCTCGCCGCCGTCTCCCCCGTGCCGACGGCGCCGGGCGTGCCCGCGGCCGCGGTGCACCTGGACCTCACCGACTCGATCTGCGGGCCCGAGGTGTGCGCCGCCGTGGTGGGCAACGTGCTCGTCTACCGCGACGACGACCACCTGACCAACACGTACGTGCGCACCCTCACCCCCGTCGTGGGGCGGCAGCTCCGGGCGGGCGCGCCCTGGCTGTTCGAGGACGGGCCCGTCGGGGACGCGCCCGTCGAGGACGGGCCGGGCGCCGGACCGGGGTAACCTCTGCGGCGATGAGCAGCACGCGGCACGACCCGGGACCGGACCAGCTCAAGGGCATCCTCATGGTGCTCGTGATCTTCGGGCACACCTTCTGGCAGGGCGTCGGCGACTCGTGGACCAAGTGGATGATCTACGGCTTCCACATGCCGATGTTCCTGTTCCTGTCCGGGTACATGATCTCGATGGCACGGTTCGGCACCCGGCCGTGGGGCGAGCTGCTGCGCCACTACTGGAAGCGCATGATCGCGGCCTGGCTCGTGGTCAGCGTGCTGTGGCTGGCGGTGCAGGAGCCCGACGCCTTCGGCTCGGTGCGGTCGTTCGTCGAGGTGCTGGTGCTGCGCCCCTCGTTCCACCTCTGGTACG
The DNA here is from genome assembly GCF_042728455.1 of Promicromonospora sp. NPDC060204. Classification (NCBI taxonomy): domain Bacteria; kingdom Bacillati; phylum Actinomycetota; class Actinomycetes; order Micrococcales; family Promicromonosporaceae; genus Promicromonospora; species Promicromonospora sp. NPDC060204. The sequence goes on along the minus strand of NZ_JBHWZO010000054.1, from coordinate 8,161 downwards.
TGCCCATGCTGTTCCTGAGCGTCCTGCTGCTGCGCCTGCTCGGCGGGCCGCTGGCCCGCTCCGTCATGGCCCGGGCGGCGCTCGGCGTGGCCGCCGTCGCCGGCGCGCTGCTCTTCCAGACGCCGCTGAAGGAGCTGGTCCCGCAGGTCGTCCTGGACAACGTGGACGCCCGGTATGCCGGCTACTTCGTCTGGATCCTGCTCGGGGTGGCGGTGCGCAACGGGTGGTTCCCGCGCCTCGCCCTGGTGTGGGTGCTGCCGGTGGTGGCCGTGGGCCTCGTCGCCCGGAGCTGGGTCTACACCTCGGACGGTGCCGGGCCGTGGTGGAGCGTCGCCGCGTTCACCGTGCTCTCGCTGGGCGCTTCGCTGTGCGTGCCGGCGCTCCGGGACGCCCTGCGCACGCCCCTGCCGATCGTCGGCGACGCGCTGCGCACCGTGGGCCACCACTCGCTGTACGTCTACCTGCTGCACCCGTTCGTCACGGACGCGCTGCACACCCCTGAGGTGGGCTGGCTACGGTCGATGGCGCTCGGGGGCGCCGTCACCGTGGCGATCCTCGTGGCGAGCTGCGTCGTGGCGGGCGTGCTGGAACGGGTCGGGGCGCGGCGACGCCGGTTCGCCCGGCCCGCTCAGCCCGCCGGCTCGTGAGGGATCAGTACCGCGGGTACGCGTAGTAGAGCACCTGCGACTCGGACACCCACTGCTCGACGACGCCCCGCGCGCCGGACGGCACCGTGCCGGCGCCCCCGGTGTTGCCGTGGATCACCTTGATCCGCGAGCCGTCCACCTGCACCACGTACATCACGTGCGACGCCTCGCCGGACGCGACGTAGGACACGAAGGCCAGGGCGCCGACGCGCGGCGTCGAGCCCGTGGGCAGGTTGCGCCGCACGGAGTCCCGGTAGGCGCCCCACGTGGTGGACTGCGGCACGAGCGTCGCGTGGCCGGACGCCTTGAAGAACCAGGACTGGAACAGGCCGCACCACGGCGCGTTGGTGCGCGCCCACGCGTTGTACTTGCTGTACCAGTCGTAGCGCGAGCCGTTCCCGCCGTCGTACCGCACGAAGTAGCCCACCTGGGAGCGGGCCGTCGCCACCGCCTCGCCCAGCACGCCGGTCAGCCCGGTGGACGCCGCGGCGCCGTCGCCGTTGGAGTACAGCACGCCGCCCTCGAACCGCTGCACGCAGCCCCCGCGCGCCAGGCCGCACAGCGGGTCCATCACCGGGGCGCCCATCCGGCCCGCGGCGCCGCCCAGGTGCCGGTACTCGCCGAGGATGCCGCCGTGCACCCACCACGTGCGGTCGCGGCCCGATCGGGTCACCTTCACGAGGATCCCCTTCTCGTACGAGCGGGACACCACGGTGCGCGTCACCTGCCGGTGGCCCGACGTCGGCCTGCCGATCGCCGCGCCCATCTGCCGCTCGCGGGACGTCATGGTCCGGTCCGCCGTGGTGAACCCGACGCCGATCCGCGCCGTCCACGACGACCGCACGCTCGCCGAGCCCCGGTAGATCGCCCGGTACTCGTAGACGGCGCCCGCCCGGACCCGCACGCTGTACCGCCCGGACCTGTTCGTGGTGTCGGTGCCCACCGTGCGCCAGCCGGATTCGTCCATCCGCTTCTTCTGCACGACGACGGCGCGGCCCGCCGCCGGCGAGCCGCCCACCGCGAGCCGGCCGAACATCCAGAACGTCTCGCCCTTGCGCAGCCGCCGCTCTGTGACGGCGCCGGTCAGGGCGCTCGGCCGGGCGGCGGTGACGACGGCGCCCGCCGCGACGGCACCGGTCGTGGCGCCCGGGGCCTCGCGCGGTGCGGCGCCCGCCGCGACGCCCGTGGTGGGCACGAGCAGCGCGACCGCCACCGCCGTGCTGGCCCAGCGGGACGGCCGGCGCGGCCGGCGCGGGACGGTCCGACCCGCGTGCCGTGGTCTCGTCCGCGCGCCCCCGGCGGCCCGGTCTGTCCCGGCATCGGCCTGCTGAGCGAAAGATCGCCACATGTCCGGCAGGCTACGTCCGTCCCACGGAACGCGCAGGACGAACGCCCGTCAGAGCCGCGCGGGCAGCGCCTCGCGCAACCGGTCGGTGAGCTCGGTCATGTAGGTGCGCGTCACGTGGTTCGGGTCGCGGTAGACCAGCACGTTCCCGATCACGGCCGGGCAGGTCTCGTCGTCGCAGAAGTAGTCGAGGACGTCCACGGACTTGACCCCCGGCGCCTCCTCGAGCGCGCCCGGCACCGTGTCGCGGCCGCCCAGGGCGTCGCTCCTCGGCTGGTCGCACTGCGTCGGGTCCGAGTAGTTCTCGGTGACGCACTCGATCACGTCCTCCCGGGCGTGCGGGGTGTCCCGCAGCACCACGACCTGCGAGCCCCGGTCGGTCAGCTCGTTCCAGACCTCGGCGAGGCCCGCGGCACCGAAGTGCTCCTCCCCGTCGCGCGCGGCGAGCGAGTACGACTCCTGGAAGGCCGTGACCACCAGGTCGGGCGCGAGCTCGCGCAGCTCGGCGCGGGTCTGCACGTTGGCCGCGTTGCAGGCGTCGATCTCCGGGCTCGCGCCGTTGCGCGAGTCGGCGCTGTACGGGCAGGCGGAGTGCAGGTACGTGACCACGCGCCAGTTGCGCTCCGTGGCGACCTGGACGAGCGGCTCGGTGAACATCGCGGCGTGCGAGTCGCCCACCACGGCCACGGTCGCCGCCGGGTCCTCGGTCGCGCCGAACTCGCACGGGGTCGTGACGGCGTCCCGCTGGCCCGCCTGGCAGGCGTCGACCTCGGGGCTCTTGTCCTGCGCCGCCTTGATCGGGTTGGGCGAGATCGCGGTGCTGCCGTCGACGAACGGCGCGAAGTCGCGCTGGATCCCCTCGGGGATGGTCTGGTCCGCCTCGTCCCCGGCCTCCTGGGCATTGTGGTCCCAGCGCTCGATGATGCCCTGCACCCGCCACGGCAGGGTCAGGGTGAGCCCGGCCACGACCACCATCGCGACGAGGGCGGTCACGAGCATGCGCCCGTCGGCCCGGAACCAGCGCGAGGCGCGCACCGGCTGCTCCACGAGCGCGTAGCTGGCGATCGCCATGGAGAACGAGGCCAGGAGGATCACCATGATGTCGGTGAACCGGGGGTCGCGGCCGGTGTAGACGCCGAAGAACACGATCACCGGGAAGTGCCACAGGTACAGCGAGTACGAGACGTCGCCGATGCGCTGGACGCCCCACGACTCGGTGACGGTGCGCAGCGAGCCCGGGCCGGTGGTGCGGCCCGCCAGGATCACGGCGCACGCGCCCAGCACGGGCGCGAGGGCGGCGAAGCCGGGGAACGGCGTGCCGTCGTCGAACAGGCAGGCCGCCGCGAGGATGGTCGCGGCGCCGAACACGGCCATGGTGCTGCGCAGCGGCGCGAAGCGCTGCGTGTCCCGGATCAGCAGGGCCAGGATGCCGCCCGCGGCGAGCTCCCAGACGCGGGTCAGCGTCGAGTAGTAGGCCACCGGGTCGTCGGCGAGCGACTGCCGGATGCCCCAGACCAGGGAGGCGAGGCCCACGACCCCGAAGATCACCAGCAGGACGCGGCGCAGCGACTCGGGGTCCTTGACCACGACGCCGCGGCGCGCGCCGCCCCAGATGCCGACGGCCAGCAGCACGAGCAGCGGCCAGACCAGGTAGAACTGCTCCTCGACGCCCAGGGACCAGAAGTGCTGGAACGCCGTGGGGTCGTTGCTGGCCGCCTGGTAGTCCACGGCCTCGGCCGCGAGGGCCCAGTTCTCGACGTAGAGCACGGAGGCGAGCGCCTGCCGCCACCACGACTCCACGAGCGAGGGCGGCAGCAGCACGAGCGAGAGCACGATGACGCCGACGGTGGTGACCACCGAGGCGGGCAGGATGCGCCGGGCGCGGGCGGCCCAGAACTTCTTGAGGCTCACCGAGCCCGTGGTCGAGACCTCGCGCCACAGGTGGCCCGTGATGAGGAACCCGGAGATCACGAAGAAGACGTCGACACCGATGTAGCCGCCCGGCAGGACCGTCGGATCGATGTGGTAGATCACCACGAGCAGCACCGCGAGGGCTCGCAGTGCCTGGACCTCGGGACGGAACTTGCGGGTGCGGACGGGGGCCTCGGAGTTCGTCGAGGCGCCGTCCTCGGTGGCGGCCGGAGCCGTCGTCGTTGCCGTCATGGAGTGTCAGGCTCTTCGCTTCGGGGGCAAGGACGGGGCCCACTGTCCCACAAAAACAGTGGGGTGAAGAATTTCGTGTTTCGCGTCCGTTTCAGATGTGCGGATGCGATGGCGATCCTGGTCAGGACGCGTAGGTTGCCCTACGGGGTCCCGCAGGGGGACTCGAACTTTCAGCCACTGGAGAGTGAAGCATGCGCATGTCCCACTCCCGTCGAGCGCTCGCCGTCGCCACGGCGACGACGCTCGCGCTCACCGCGCTCGGCGGCGTCGCCGGCGCGGCGGACGAGCCAGAGTCGACCCCGGTCCCGATCGTCACGCCGGACGGGGCCCTGTTCTCGTACGTCGTGAACACGGAGCGGCCCGGGGCCGCCCAGGCGGCGCTCGCCACGAAGGCGATCAGGCGCGCCGACGGCGTCGTCGTGCAGAGCTGGCCGCAGATCGGCGTCGTCGTGGTGCACTCCGCGAACGGCTCGTTCCGCGAGGACGTCGTGGCGCTCGACCGCCTCGGCGTCATCGAGTCGGTCGGCGCGACGCGCACCGTCTCCCCCACGGAGGGCACGCCGGGCGCGGACGCCCCGGCCGGCGCGAAGGAGAGCCGGTCCGTGGTGGGCAAGGGGCAGAAGGACTCCGTGGGCGGCACCGTCGACGGGCCGTCCCGCTCCGCCGCGGCCGACCCCGACCCGGGCGAGGTGACGCAGTGGGACATGGAGATGATCAAGGCCGACCAGGCCATCGAGATCAACCCCGGGTCGGCGCGCGTCACGGTGGGCGTGCTCGACTCCGGCATCGACGCGGCGCACCCGGACCTGGCCTCCCAGGTCGACGCCGACCAGTCCGTGAACTGCACCGACGCCGGCAAGCCCGACCTGTCGGCGACCGGCTGGCTGCCCACCACGTCCGACCACGGCACGCATGTGGCCGGCACCATCGCCGCGGCGCAGAACGGCACCGGCATCGTGGGCGTGGCCCCGGGCGTCAAGCTGGCCTCGGTCAAGGTCGTGAACGACGACGGTTACATCTACCCGGAGTACGCGGTCTGCGGCTTCGTCTGGGCGGGCCTGGAGCGCATGGACGTCACGAACAACTCGTACTACGTGGACCCGTTCATGTACTGGTGCGAGGACCAGCCCGACCAGGCCGCCGCCAAGGAGGCCGTGCGCCGCGCGGTGGAGTTCTCGACCGATCGGGGCGTGGTGCACGCCGCGGCCGCGGGCAACGCGGCCACCGACCTGGCGAACAACACGACGGACAACTCGAGCCCGAACGACTCGGCGGCGGTCCAGCGGACCATCAACTCCGGGTGCGAGGACATCCCGACCGAGCTGGACGGCGTCGTGTCCGTCTCGTCGCTGACCCAGGCGGGCAACCTGAGCTCGTTCTCGAACCGCGGCCTCGGCAAGATCGACGTCTCCGCGCCGGGCAGCTCGATCCTGTCCACCGAGCTCGACGGGACGTGGGGCCTCAAGAGCGGCACGTCGATGGCGTCGCCGCACGTCGCGGGCGTGCTGGCGCTCCTGAAGTCGGCGCACCCGCGCTGGTCGCCCGCCCGGCTGGAGGCGGCCGTCCGGGCCCAGGCCGACGACCACGAGTGCACCACCACGACGGCCGGCCCGGCCTGCGTGGGCACGCCGGCGGAGAACAGCTTCTACGGTGACGGCATCGCCGACGCCCTGGACGCCGTCAACCGCTGACGCCGCGCCCTGAACGTGTCAGGCCCTCAGGTCCCTCCCGGGACCTGAGGGTCTGACACGTTCCTGGGTCAGAAGCGGGTGCGCACCGCCGGGGCCTTCATCGGGTCCACGAACAGCCAGGGGGCCTTGACCCGCAGCGCGTTGTGCAGCGGGCGGGCGAGGGTCCCCGCGTAGGTGGCGGTCATGTGGTTGTCGTCGCGGTAGATCAGCACGTTGCCGACCACGCCCTGGCAGAGCTGGTCGCCGCAGATGTACCGGGTCAGGTCCAGGTGCACCGCCGAGTCGGGCACGCCCGCGGCCTCCTCGACGGGGTTGACCGGCGAGTACACGTCCGCGCGGGCCCGGGCGCAGCTCAGGCCGTCGGCGTGCTGCTCCACGCAGGCGGGCACCTGGAAGCCGAACCGCGGGTTGTCGCGCAGCGTGACCACCCGGATGCCCGCGTCCGCGAGCTGCCGCCAGGCCCGCGCCTCCGCCGGGATCACCGTGTCGCCCGGCTCGGAGGTCGACGTGCGGCTGCCGATCACGACGACGGCGTCGGGCCGCAGCTCCTCGAGCCGCTCCAGCGCGTTGATCCGCCACGACCAGCACATGTCCGCCGGGTCCACCGCGCCCACGGGGGCCGCGAGACGGCAGCCGCGCCGGGCCAGCAGCAGCACCTCCCAGTTCTCCCTGCTGCCCACCTCGGCCATGGCCGGCGCCCACTGGATCATGTGGGAGTCCCCCACCATGACCACCAGGTGGTCCGCGTCCGGCGAGCCGGTGACCGTGCACGTCATCGGCACGTCGGTACCCGGGTTCACCACGTTCTCCTGGATGCAGCCGTCGTCGTCGACGGCGGGCAGGTCCAGCGCGGCGACGGCGGGCGCCGGCAGCACGTCGACGTCGTCCGGCACGTCCGCGCCGTGCGCCTGGCTCAGGGCGAGCGCCCCGGGGTAGGACCGCGCGTCCGCCTGCGCGGCCGCCTCGGCGGCGGCGAGCAGCGCGGCGTCCTGCCGCTCCAGCAGCCGGATGCCGACGGCGGCGCCGCCCGCCACCAGCGACACGGCCACCGCGGTTGCCACGAGCGCCCGCGCGCCGCCCACCGCCTCCCGGAACCGCTGCGCGGGGTCGGCCACCAGCTTGGTGGTGAGCCAGGACAGCGCGACCGAGACCGCCATGATCGCCGCGGCGCCGAGCGGGTCCACCCGGTCCAGGTCCGCGTGGTGCAGGTAGGCGATGAGCAGCGGCCAGTGCCACAGGTACAGCGCGTAGGAGATGTCGGCCACGAAGCGCAGGGGCGCAACCTGCAGCAGCCGGCGCGGCCCCCAGGCCGCGCCGCCGCCGGAGCCCAGCAGCACGAGCAGCGCGCCCGTGACCGGCCACAGGGCCCAGGGCCCCGGGAACAGCGCGCCGCCGTCGAGCACGAAACCGCTGGAGACCACCAGGCCGAGCCCCGCCCAGCCGAGCAGCGGCCGCAGGCCGTGGGGCACCCGCAGCCAGGGCAGCAGCAGGGCGAGGAAGCCGCCCACGCCCAGCTCCCAGAACCGCGCCCAGGAGTGGAAGTACGCGACCGGCTGGTCCGCGCCGTGCAGGGTCAGCGCGAAGACGAAGGAGGCCACCGTCAGCGCGCCGACCACCACGAGCAGCAGGTCGCGCGAGCTGATCCAGAACCGGCGCGCGACCGCGACCACGAGCAGCACCACGACGGGCCAGGCCAGGAAGAACTGCCCCTGGACCGACATCGACCAGAAGTGCTGCAGCGGGCTCGTCTGCGGGCCGGCCGCGCCGTAGGAGAGCTGGCCCGCGATCATCTCCCAGTTCACGTAGTACAGGGCGGACGCGAGGAGCTCGCGGCCGGTCTGCACCCACGTGCCGCGCGGCAGCACCCACCAGGTGAGGGCCGCCGTCGCGGCGAGGACGAGCAGGGCCGGGGGCACCAGCCGGGCGAACGTGCGCCCGTAGTGCTCGCCGAGGCGCAGGCTGCGGGTGTCGGCGCGGCGCAGCAGCGAGCCGGTCGCCAGGAACCCCGAGAGCACCAGGAACACGTCGACGCCGCCGGAGACCCTGCCGTTGCCGAACAGGTGGAACGCCACCACGAGCGCCAGGGCCAGACCGCGCAGGCCGTGCAGCTCGGGGATGTGCGCGCTCGCGCGGGGCCGGACGACGGCGAGCGGCAGCGGTCGGTCGTCGGGCGCACCGGCCGGGCCCGCCGTCACGCCCGAGGGCGGCAGCGGGTCGGAGACAACGGTCACTGATCCTCCGGGTCGGTGCACGGAGCGTGTGGTCCGGCGGGGGACGAGCGCCCTGGCCAGGGACCACTTCGGCAGCGTCGGAGG